>JAYVGZ010000474.1:0-2829 GCA_043771805.1 Pseudomonadota bacterium | reverse complement strand
AGTGGGGCCTTACTAAGGAGGCGGATGAATAGGCTACAACTACCCCGAACATTATTGCCCGCCTCCTTAGTATTTTTGCTGCTTTTGCGCGCATCCGGGCGCCACTTACTACCTGGGCGCCTATCTCAGAATACACCAATTTGTAGCCTATTCAGGCGCCCAGGCAGTAAGTCATGACTTTTCGGAGCAGCAGATTCGCAGTCTTGGCTCTTGCAACCATCATCGCAGTTGCATTCTTCATCACGTGGGGTGTTAGTGATTCAACTCGCGTGCTTGCGGCGGTCCAATTAGCGGTTGTACCTGCAGTACTCTTTTTCTTTAGCCGTTTTTCGTGGCTAGGCGTAAAGGTGCCGCGCCTGGTGTTGGCGGCTGCATTGGTCTGTACCCTTGCAGGGGCAGCGGTTACCTATTCGCACGTTGACCTTGCGCGTGGAGCTTTCGTTGTTTCCCGCTTCTCTGACGATGAGCTCGAAACTGCCACAAAAATTACCCGCGACAGGATAAGGAGGGCAGTTGGGTGGAGTGGTATGACAATGATTGGAACCCATCACCTCCCCGTGACTTCGCACGAGGAGGCAGCAGTGCTCCTGCAGCGAGACAGCAGGCTGTGGGGGGTAATCTGGGGCACTCCACGGTGGTTGAATGTCTCTTTGCGCCAAACACCCCCTCTGTTAGTGCATACGCTTCTGAGCAAGGGAGTAGCTGACGAGTACCGCTTGCGCAGAAGGCTTCCTAACCTACAACTACTTTCATCAATTCCTATCCTTGGCATTTCAGGGAGTGCTGAGTACCCCACCATCGACTTCGTGGGGCGATTGGCCCTTACCTGGAAGGATTTTTTCACCATCATTTCACACCCAGATGCTGGGCTCGAGTTCGAGATGCAGGTACGATCAATGGCGGGAGTAAAGGGGAGTTGGAGTAGTTACTCTCACCGAGCGGTGCCGATGTGGATGACAGGGACATATCATTTAACACAGGCTCTCTCACATGCTGTTGTAGACGCAGGCGAGATTAATTGTGCGCTTGGATCTTTCGAGGCAGCACTTGCTCAGCTGAGGCCAGGGGACAACGGAGATCTTGAGATAGCGATTCTCAACAATTACGCTGTTGCCCTCATCGCAAAATCTTTTATCGCAGGCGACCGGGTGAGGTTAGAGAGGCAGGCAATGACGTTACTGGCTCGAGTGCCCTTGGTTGCTCGCACCAAACAGATGTATGCGGCGCCATTGCAGTCGCTCGAAGTAGTGAAAGAGAACCTTTTGCGTTTGAGGGGTAAGAACGGGCACCGCACAGAGACGGGCCCTTCGATTCACCGAGATCCGCGCCGCTTACAGTAGGAAAATTTATGGGGCTACTTCCGCCGACGCTTGATACAACTAATCTTACATGGCTAGGTTCTCGGTATGAGGGAAAGGTTCGGGACTGCTACGCGCGAGGCGACCTTCGAATTTTAATAGCTACTGACAGATTGAGCGCGTTTGATAAAATTCTCACAACGGTTCCGTTCAAGGGGCAGGTACTCACACAGCTTGCTGAGTTTTGGTTCAATCAATGCGCCCACGTTGTAGAGCATCACGTGGTAGCCGTTCCCGATCCCAATGTGATGGTAGTGAACAACGTCGACATTATTCCAATTGAGGTTGTTGTTCGTGGGTATTTGGCTGGGAGTGCTTGGCGAGATTACTCTGCTGGACGGAGTGTTAGCGGAGTAACGCTGCCAAGTGGAATGAAAGAGTTCGATCGTCTTCAGAGCCCTTTGATAACTCCCTCTACAAAGGCTCCTATTGGGAATCATGATATCCCAATCTCTGAGGATGAGATCGTGCAAATGGGCTTAGTAACGGCTGAGATTTGGCGTGTCGTACGAGCGAAGGCGTTGGCACTCTTTGCCTTCGGTACCACAGAGGTAGAAAAGCGCGAGCTAATCCTAGCCGATACCAAGTATGAATTTGGTGTTCGGGAAGGTCGGGTCGTTTTAGCGGATGAAATTCACACCCTTGATTCCTCACGCTTCTGGATGGCTGATACCTATCAAGAACGAATCCAACGCGGCGAGGCCCCCGTCATGCTTGATAAGGAGCCAGTGCGGAGGTGGCTCATGGATCGTGGCTTCTCGGGTGAGGGGGCGGTGCCGGTAATCTCAGATGAGGATCGCGCGAGCTGGATGAACCACTACCTCGACAGTTTTGAGCGCATCACGGGTCATTCATGTAACCCTAATAGCTCGTCTCCTGATGAGCGAGTAGAGAGAAATCTTCGCGCATATTTTGCAGTAGCCGAGTGCTAGAGGGAACCATGAACCAAAAACCTACTATCCTTATCGTCGATGATGAGCCCTCAATAGCGGACGCCCTTACCTACGCTTTGAGCACCGAAGGGCTACACGCAGAGTGGTGTGGCACAGGGGCGGCGGCCCTTACACATATTCAGACGAGTCCCCCAGCTCTCGTTGTTCTAGATGTCGGGCTTCCTGACATGACCGGTTTTGATGTGTGTCGAGGCATCCGGGCGAGTACGAACACACCGATACTTTTTTTGAGTGCACGGGCCGAAGAGGTTGACCGGATTTTGGGGTTAGAGCTCGGAGGGGATGACTACATTTCAAAGCCGTTTAGTCCGCGCGAGGTGGTAGCTCGAATAAAAGCGATACTGCGCCGCACAGAAGGGGGGCGAGGTGTAACTCCCTTCCCGGTTCCGAAGCGAAACCCTGACTTTAGAATCGATGAAGAACGAATGAGGGTGCTCTTCAAAGAGCAGCCACTTGAGCTCACACGGTACGAGTTTCGGCTGTTGTGTGTCCTTGTTCGTAGGCCGGGCCGGGTATAC
>JAYVGZ010000473.1:0-24450 GCA_043771805.1 Pseudomonadota bacterium | reverse complement strand
TGTTGTTCCACTGTCTCCGGCCAAAACTGCGGCTTTGGCTCTACCACCAGGGCGGGTTCCTTTCCGTTTCGAATACTGACGAGTGCAGTACGCCGCACGGTACCCAAAGAGTTGAACAACTCCTCGATCGGTACGCTGTGGAAAGCTCGACTCATCGCGTACACCGAATGAGATTTACGCCCACAGTAGTAGAGGTATCCAGCCTGGTCGACGTAACCAAGGTCGCCCATGCGATGCCAGAAGGAGCCGCCATCGACGACTTTACCTACTCGGTTAGCATCGGGCCGGTGAAGGTATTCAGGGCTAACACCCTTCCCCCGAACGAGCACTTCACCTATTTGGCCTACGGGGAGCGGTTTAAAATCTGCCGCTGATTTGAATTGATCGTTCGAGCTTTCGACGACCAGGATCTCTACGCCGGAAACTGGTCTGCCAACAAGTGTCCCTACTTCACCAGTAACCGCTGCTGTTCTCGGTTGAGTTGAGAGCTGAGTGGCTGTAATGAAGGTAACGGGGAGAGCCTCAGTCGCACCGTACGGGGTCGACGCCTCGCCGTTCGGAACGACTCGCTTTACAACATCAAGGGTAGATTGAGGAACGGCTGCTCCGGCCATGAAGATACGTTTTACCGTGTTGAGCGTCACGCCTGTACGAACCGCGTACTCTGCAATCTTCGTCCATAAAGTTGGCGAGCCAAATGAGGACTGGATTGCTAAATCGGTGATGAGCTTCACTACCTGCGCAGGATCGAGCGAGAGAGGCCTTCCAACTGGCATCACCGGGAAAACACTCGTCACTCCGAGTGCGACATTGTAGAGGGAAAAGATCGGCAATAGAGTTAGATCGCTGCCACCTGGCTCCTGCCCAAGAACAGTTCGGATAATACGAAGCTGCTCCTCTATCATTTCATTGGTGAAAACAACTCCCTTCGGTGTGCCTGTGGCGCCGGAGGTAAACGCAATCAGAGCTGCATCGTGCGCCCTGAGATGACCATCAGGCCTCAAAATTGGAAGCGGTACCGAGGGCATCGGCGCATTAGCAAAACGCTTCAAATAGGCCAAAGAATGGCCTCCAGTAAAAGACCACTCAGAGGCAGTAAGATGGAATTTGATGCGGTGAAAGAGAGATCGTCGAATGAATCGCAGAAGTTGAGCTCTTGGAGATCCGATGAAGGCGTGAGGGTCTGCGTCCTGAATACACCGTGATAGTCGCTCCAAGCCAATTCCTGGATCTACGAATACGGGAGTAGCTCCCCGACCCATGACTGCTAGCGAGAGAGCTAAGAAATCTGCCCCTGGAGTCACCAACATGAGCACTCTATCGCCGGGCGCCAACCCCAGCTCATTTAGTCCACGCTGATACTGATTAACCGATTTCGCCAACTCACCAAAGGTAGTGCTCGCGTAGTGAAGGGCACTACCATTGATCGGATCCCTTACCCAACGTGGAGTTATCACTGCCGGTATCGTTGGAGACGACTCGGCAAAGGCCATGACGGATTCGTACATGACGTGACTACGTCCTGCGATTCGATCCACAATTTCATTTGCATTGTACGGCTGCGACCCTGACTGCGCCGTCGCGGCCAGAAACGGTGACGGACTATCAACCGTCCGCTCAAAAAACTCGCGAATAGCCGGGATTGCCACAGTAGGGGCGTCATCGAGCACCAGGTGCGAGGCATCTGGGATCTCAAGGATCTCCCCCTTCGGAAAATGAGCCGCGACTTTACTCAACATTTCGCGGTGAAAGCACGGATCTTTCAGACCCCAGATTATCTTCACCGGTTTTTCAGCGATCTTGGGAAGTCCCGACGCAAGCTCCATCATTACGTTGTACGTAGGATGGTCTGAATCGAATGGAATATCTGCGACAAAATCCCAAATGGCATCGCGCCGAGGACGCGTGGTGTACGGGAAAAGATACATGTCCGAAACATCCGGTGTTAGCTTCTTCGCTGCACCCCATTTGATCATGGTCTTGATGAACGACGCGGTGTGGCGGGTAAGAAACTTTCCCACTACCTTTGCCGCCGCTAGACGAATGAATCCTGGGAGGCTCTCTGTCTCAGTGAGTGTTGTATTGAGATAGACGACCCTGTCGACCTTCTCAAGGTTGTCAAGGATCATGCCAGTGCCGAGAGGACCACCCCAGTCGTGCATCAAAACCGAGAATTTTTTCAGGCCAAGGGCGTTAACAAACTCATTCATGTGACGGATACGGTCAATCGCACGAAATTTAACCCCCGGAGTCCGGTCTGACAGCCCACACCCAAGCATGTCGGGGGCAATAACTCGGAATTTGTCCTTGAGATCTCGAATAACGTTACGGAAGAAGAAAGACCAAGTCGGATTGCCGTGAAGGCACACGATAACCGGCCCGCTCCCCTCGTCGAGGTAGTGCATCCGGTAACCAGCTACTGACGCAAATCGCGACTGAAAAGGTAGGACCTGAGCGGACAAACTTCTCTCCCTTGCTCGATTACTTTCGGCCCTAGACTACCACTCGATGCCAAGAAAGAGTGCGTTCAAACCACTGCCGAAGCCAGTCATGACGATCTTCTCTCCAGGCTTAATTCCCTTTTCCTTGACGCCCATCGCAAGTGCCGTAGGAAGAGCAGCAGAAACTAAATTTCCGTACTTGGGGTAGATCGTGAACTCCTTGTGGTAATCGAGTCCGAGCGTCTTGTAGAAAGCCTCGTTTACTTGCCTTCCAACCTGATGGCAGAAAACGTGGTCTACGTCGTCCTTACTCCAGCCTAAAACTTCAGAGGCCTCTGTCCATGCGCGACCACCGAGCACCGCCGCAGAGGCGATTAGTTTCGATGACTCTGTCTCCATGATTGGGAAAAGATCTGGGTTATCGACGAGGTAGTAATCCGCATTACCAGTACATAGGTCACTGTGCTGTGTAGCCGAGCGAGTGACACCGGCTATAATTTTGTGTTTTGTCTTTGAGATACTCTCATGACACAAGACATAGGCAACTGCCCCCGACCCCAATGTGAAGGTGGGCAAAGTCTTTAAAAGCTGATCGCGATCCATCGTCTCATCGCCTAGAACTTTCTTGAAAGTCGCATCGATAATGCACCGAGTGTGTTCTGCGGACACAACGACTCCCGCCTTCACTGCGCCTGATTCAATCAGATTCGCCATAAAGAAAATGCCGTCCATGAAACCAAGACAGGCGTTACTCACATCGAGCGCAATCGAGTCTTCTTGCAGCCCAAGATTGTTGTGAATAAGGCAGCCGGTAGCAGGCTCAAAATAGTCGCGCGTAACGGAGCAGCTTAACACGGCACGAATGTCGTCTTTGGATATTCCAGACTGTGCGATTGCCTCGGCGGCCGCCACAGTCCCTAGCGCACTAGGTCGTTCTTGAGCTGGCCAGAAATATCGCGTGCTGATTCCTGTAAGTCGCTCTAAGGTACCAAAGGGAATACCCAAACGCTTGTATGTCCCAGCAATTCTATCCTCTAGCTCTGCAGAGCTAAGTTCCTGCGGCGGCAAGTTGAGGGCGAACGACTCAAGGCAAACATGCTTGTAACGAAATGCAACCATAGCAGCTACTCACACAATCTAAATCAATAGTTACCAACACCTAGAGAACCCTCTAAGAGCTCATCTTACCTAGGCTAATCACCGTCAAATGCGCCCAGAAATCCAAGCATATACCGTATGGCGGTGGACGGGAACCATCCTTAAGTCACCGCCCTATAGACGGTTGCGGGCGAGGCCTATAAAAAGGCAACACCACAACTGGCCTAAGATGCCCGCGCCAAAAAGATTGATGTGAGGACGTACCACAAATGCCGGCAGGGTACAAACGAAGGGAGAACGCCCTGCGGTTGCACGTAAGGGAAGGGGGTGGGGTAGGGGGAAGGACTATTGTGCGGCCCTTCACCCCTATTCCACTCAGTTAACGAAGCGCTCGTTGAACTCTATCGATACTCAACGATTGAACCTGGGCATCCTTGGCGACGTCCTCATCCCCCAGAATCTGGGAGAACAAGGTATCTGCCAATTGAGCGGCTGCATTCACATCGCGCACCGACGCTTTAGACGCTTCAGAATTAGCGCCCACAACGTCGTCATTGTTGGAACTCAGCTGCTCAAGGCTTACCCGCGACTCAGAGAGGTTGGTAACAGCTGCCTCTAAGCCCGACAGACGACTCGTCGCCTGATCAAGCTTTTCAGGAGCTGGTTTCACCGCTCTAAAGATCCGCGCCTCACCAGTGCGGCCCGACTCGGGCTGAATGGTAGTAGGCGGCGAACCGTTCACATTTTGCGATACAAGTTTCTGAAAAGTCGAAGATCGAGGAGATCCCGACGAATTAAAGGTGAAATCACTCATTGTACAACCTCACTGTCATAAATGGTTTGGAGTGAGCTCCACGGCAGTAAACTTACCGTTTAGCTCGCTCCGTCCCCGTCAATTTTACTCTGGTTGGTCAGCGCGGTACGGCTCGCCGGGGCTACCCAATGCAATCCGTGCATCTTCATAAACAACCAGGTTGTGACATCATCCTCTCTCTGCGTAATGAAACTATCGACCGCTAGTGAGTTCTCTTAATGAAGCGCCGCGCTTTCGCTGTGCTGCCGATCCACTCAGTTCAATCGTGGTAGAACAGCAACAAGTTCAGCTAGTTAAGCACCATTTGGTCAGCCGTGGGGGCCTAGATACTACTCTGTCAAGCAAAAAACCAAGCCTGCCGACTCTACCGACATAAGGAAGACTCGGAATGCCAAGCCCACACAAACTAACAGCGGTTATCGCGGAGGACGATCCTACCACTCGCCGCCTCATCGGCTCCCTGCTTCGAAAGTGGGACTTTCACGTCATTGAATGCCCCGACGGCGAAAGTGCGTGGATAGAAATTGACGGTATCTCCGGTCCACTCCTCGCAGTAATCGACTGGATGATGCCAGGTATTTCAGGTGTCGATCTGTGCCGAAGAATTCGAGCACTCGGCAAGGTTCGGGCGGGGTACATCTATACCATCATGCTCACCGGCAAAGGTGAGCGCTCAGACATGGTTGAAGCACTTGAGCGTGGAATCGACTGCTACCTCACAAAACCCCTGGATAAAGAAGATTTGCGAGTCGCCGTAAACGCAGGTCGACGAATCCTCAGTGCTGCGGTAATTCAGCATGCACTCACCCAAGAACTCGAGGTTAAATCACAGGTGCTCGAAGCACTCTATCAGGACCTCGATCAAAAAGTGCAGGAACGAACAAAGGAGCTCGATGCATTAATGCGTCGGGCCGAGGCTGCCTCGCAACTAAAGTCGGAATTTCTTGCCAACATGAGCCATGAAATTCGAACCCCCCTGAATGGGATCATTAGTTATACCGACCTTCTTCTCGATTCTGAACTGACGGAAGAGCAGCTTGGTGATGCGAGAATTATAAAGAGCTCCGCCCATTCTCTAAAGCAGATTATTAATGACATTTTAGACCTTTCAAAGGTGGAAGCGGGTCAACTGTCGATTGATTACGCTACTTTCCACCTCTCAAATCTTCTTAGCGAAACAGCCGATATCGTCGAACTGATGGCGACGGAGCGCAAAGTAGAACTAGTTATTGGTCGTGATCCGAGCGTGCCAGACGAATTGATAGGCGACAATGTCCGAATCCAGCAGATCCTAATGAACCTACTCGGAAATGCGGTTAAATTTTGTCGGCCAAATGGAGGCATTCTCGTTTGGGTTGACGGCACACCAACCGAAGTTGGTTTTACATTGAGGATTTCCGTCACCGACTCTGGCATCGGGATTCCGAAAGACCGCCAAATAGCGGTTTTTGAAGCGTTTCAGCAGGCAGACGGTTCCACTACGCGTAAGTACGGTGGAACAGGTTTAGGGCTTACAATCTGTAAAAAACTTGTACACTTAATGGACGGCCACATCTGGCTCGAAAGCTCGCCCGGTATTGGTTCCGCCTTTCACTTTACAGTGCCATGCGGGATGGTAGGAGCTCGCGCTGCCGGCTTCATCCCCCCATCAGCGGACTCTTCAGTACAGGCATTATGGGGCGCAATCGCTCCCCTCACTCTGTTGTTGGCAGAGGATCACATCGTCAATCGAAATGCCTTGGTGAGAATCTTAGAATCGAAAGGGCACACAGTGCTGACGGCCAGTACGGGAGAAGAGGTGCTGCAAGTCCTGGGGATTGAACCGGTTGACATCATTTTGATGGATATTCAGATGCCCGTAATGGGCGGTGATCAAGCAACGAAAATAATTCGAGAGAGCAATTCAACCTGGTCTGGAATACCGATCATAGCACTAACCGCGAATGCGTTTGAATCTGAGCGAAATCGCCTTCTCGAGCTCGGAATGAACGCTTTTGTACCGAAACCAATTGGACAACGAGAACTAGCGCTGGCTCTGCAAGAGCTCGCGAAGCATTGCCACGATAATTTGGAGGACTCAAATGGAAACAGTTAATGAGCTACCGAAAGACGTTGCGATACTTCTAGTGGACGACATACCCAGTGCACGCAGAGTCGTTACTCGGTTACTAAAAAATTTAGGCTTTACGAATGTGAACGAATTGGGGGTCGGATCAGCCGCCCTAGAAATGCTAGGGAAGAATGAGTTTGACCTCGTGATCTCTGACCTACACCTTAAGGACATGCTGGGAACTGACCTCTTGGACGAAGTTAGAAAAGAAGATGTGAATCGCGACCTTCCCTTCGTCATAATAACCTCAGATATGAGTCGCGAATCATTTGATAAGGTGAACCGGAAACGCTCCATTACCTACCTGCTCAAACCCTTCAACAAGGGGCGCCTCGCGGAGAAAATGACTGAGGTCTTGATGCCTCCGAGTGCCGGCTTCTGATTCGAGACTTCGTTCTATCGCAGGCGAACTTCCATCGCCTGCTTATACTAGAAGTCGCTCAGTGTTGAGCGCACCGGAATTCGAGGCTTGCACGAATCGGGGCTCTATCGGGTAATGTCGTAGCGTTGGCTCATCGTTTTGATCTGCCTATCTCCGCAGTCGTAATTACATATCACTTGACGAGAATTTTACGCTTCTTCCCGTGAGCTTGGCTTTCACGAACGTTAAACAGATCATTTCTATCGTCGTCAATGGAAGCTTATTTAGTTTAAAGTTTTGTCCAATCATTTCGACATTTTTGGTACCCTGCATATGAGCAACTCCTTCCAGGCATTCTCGAGTTTACAGGTAAGCGCTATCGAAAAGTGCGTGCCACCTGAAAGTCTGGCACAGCTTAGCTCGATTCGTCTTCCAGGATCTTCCCATGTAGGTGTCTCTCTCCCCGAGTTCCTGAACCATTTTTTTTCAAGGAATTCCGGAGACTCGGTCGCATCCAAACAGCCAGCAGATGTCGGTCTGGCCGTTCGTAGGTCACTTGACTGCCTAGCCAAGCTGAAATCTCACCCGGAACGCCTGGTAATTGACGTAGTACCCATGGAGGGAGCGACTCAACTATTCATTGCCCTCAACGACTGCCCATTCATAGTCAGCACAATTGCGGAGCGGTTATCCGATTCGGAAGCTGCTGTAACCGGATTCGTTCACCCCGTTCTGGTGCACGAAGGTTGCGTAGTTGCTCTCTCTTTGATTGAACTCGACGAAGAGCTGAGGATCGACTCCCCGCTAATCGATCAACTCTTCAAAAGCCTGACAACACTCAAGCAGGTTGTCAAAGATTTTGATGCAATGAAATCTGCGGTGCTCGCGTTCTCTAGTCAGCTGCCGACAACACTCCTCGCCTCTGAGTTTGGCGATGTAGACACCTCTGAAATTCAGGGTTTGCTTGAATGGCTCGTCGATGGAAGCTTTTTTATTCTCGGAACAAAAACATTTGCTAGTACCTCTACGCCACCTCAATCTGAGCTAGGTCTATGGCTCGTCCCCGGTGCATATCTCGCCGTAGTCAGTGACGAAATCGTTGAGGATATCGATTCCTTGAGCTCTCAGTCTCTCTCCTTCTCGATGCGTAAGTTGCGCTCTTATTCTACTGTGCATCGACCAGCTGTTCTTCTTCATATTCTTGTTCAGCCGCCCGGGGGTGCCACAGCTCTTTCTCTCGTAGGGTACCTCACCTCAAAAGCATGGACCCGTGAGTGTCAAGACATCCCAGTGCTTCGACAAAAGGTAAGCCGCCTGCTTCAAGAGGAGGCTGTCATTCCGAATTCTCACGACTACAAGTACATGGTCGAGATTGTCGACAACATGCCGACGGACGAAGCTCTGGCTTGCACCAGCGAGCAGCTACAGCTTCTTATCCACCTGTCACTGGGCGTGTTTAGCCGCGAGGTCACGAGATCTCTCACCTATCTGGACAAGCTCAACCGCAGAGCTCTCACCATGGTAGTATTTCCTCCTGAGCGGTACAGCGCCTCAGTGAGGGCAATTATTCAAGAGTGCATTGAGGGTGGCTTTGACTCGGTTCGCGGCTCCAGTGAAGTGCACATTGACTCGAGTAAGCGACAGCAGTTTCGATTGTACCTAAGCACCCCACTTCCGCGGGGATCTACTCCCAAACTCGTGTCCGAACAGCTCTCAGAAACTATTGCACAAGCAACACTTACTTGGCAGGAGAAGATTTTTGAACGGCTCGAATCAACCGGCATCGACCCGTGGGCAACCTATCCAGCGGATGGATTTTCGGCAGAGTATCAAGCCTCTGTAAGTATTGATGAAGCGATCCAAGACGCCGCTATTCTGCGAACGCTTTCGACTGATTCTCCCGTCGCGGTATGGCTCTCTCAATCATCAAATTCGCCGCACCGAGGAGTGATATCAATCTTCTCGCTCCACCCGGAGCTCTCTATTAGCAAAGCTATCCCAGTCCTTGAAAACGTCGGATTTGAGGTGCTCACGGCCCATTCCTACGAGTGCAAAACGTTGGCTTCGACGGTTAACATTCTTAAACTTGAGAGCCGTCCTTACGATGGAACTCCCCTTGATGCACACGCTTTCAACGTATCAGTGGCTCCCGGTCTTTCGTCCGTGCTCCGCGGGGCGTCGCACAATGATATACTCAATTCGCTGATGCGCAGCGCTACCCTTGATATTCGCGAAATTGCGCTCCTGCGTTCATACTGCGCCCATCTTTGGCAGGTACACAAAATATCGACGAAACGGACGATGTCGGAAGCTCTTGCCTATGCCCCGAAAGTCGCGCGTCAACTATGGCAAATCTTCGACGTGAAATTCAATCCGGGTTTGGCGCTTACAATTGACCAACGCGCTATTCGAGTCACCGAGGAAGAAAGCAACCTCGCTGAACATCTGCGCACTGTTAGCGATATAACCCACGATCGCGTGCTCAAAACACTACTCTCTCTGGTGAGAGCGACGTTACGTACTAATTTCTTCTCGCAAACCGATACGTTTGCCATGAAGTTGCGCTCTAGTGAAGTGGAATTAATGCCTCATCCAAGGCCGCTCTTTGAGATATTCGTGTTCTCACCCCGTATCGAGGGTATTCACCTGCGTAGCGCACGCGTGGCACGCGGCGGAATTCGGTGGAGCGAGAGGATTGATGACTACAGATCCGAAGTTCTGGGATTGATGAAAACCCAGAAAGTAAAAAACGTAATCATCGTCCCAAGCGGAGCGAAGGGTGGCTTTATCATAAAACAGCTGCCGCATGAAACGAGTCAGGTTCCTGCAGATGTTGAGGCCGGATACCGTGAGTACATCCGCGCGCTCCTTTCTTTAGCTGACAATTACTCCGGCGCAGAGGTTGTGCATCCGGTAGGATTAGTTGTCTACGATGAACGAGATCCCTACTTCGTCGTCGCTGCAGACAAAGGAACTGCAACATTTAGTGATATTGCTAATTCGATTGCTCAAAATGAGTTTCACTTCTGGCTTGAGGATGCATTCGCGTCCGGCGGATCCGCCGGATACGATCACAAAAAGCACGGCATTACCGCAAAAGGTGGCTGGGAGTGCGTGATGCGTCATTTCCGAGATGCGGCACTTGACTACATAAATACCCCCTTCACCGTGATCGGGATTGGGGACATGTCCGGTGATGTGTTCGGTAACGGACTCCTCCTTTCGAAGCAGATGGTCCTTATTGCGGCGTTCAATCATAAACACGTCTTTATCGATCCCACCCCCGATGTGGCGCGCTCATTTGATGAGCGCTTGAGACTCTTTGGCTTATCCCGCTCGCAGTGGAGTGATTACAATCCAGCAATCATCTCTAAGGGCGGAGGTGTATTTGGTAGGTTTGACAAAGAGATCACGTTATCGGCCGAGATTCGCTCCGCCCTTTCACTTCCCCCTGAAACACCTTCAGCAGTTGATGGAGAGCAGCTCATTTCATTAGTGCTTAAAGCCCCCGTAGACCTTCTCTGGAATGGTGGAATTGGGACCTACGTCAAAGCTATCAACGAATCACACAGCGACGTAAACGATGGCACCAACGATAATGTCCGTATTAACTCCGTCGACCTTCGCACAAAAGTAGTTGGTGAAGGGGGAAATTTAGGCCTGACACAGCGCGCACGTATTGAGTATTCTGAGCACGGTGGCAACATCAACACAGACGCTATCGATAACTCAGGTGGCGTCGATCTTTCCGACCATGAGGTGAATCTAAAGCTACTCCTGAATCCCCTTGTGCGTGCGGCTACATTGACAGTGGAGGCGCGCAACGACCTCCTTCAAGAGATCGCCTCAGAAGTAGTGTCGTCAGTTTTGGTCCACAATCGAGATCAAGCTCTTATGCTTTCGATATCGAGGGAGGAATCAAAGCGTAGTATTGAGAGTTATCGATCCCTCATTCGAGATATGCACCGACAGGGATCCCTCGATCGCAATCGTGATGGGCTTCCTGACGAAGCAGAATTGGATGACCGCGTCGCAGATAAAATCGGTCTCTATCGACCCGAGCTTGCAATCTGTGGTGCTGCTACGAAGATGTGGATAAAGGAAAACATTCGAAATTCAGAGCTATGCAAAGACCCTCACCTCGATCGGTTTGTCCTCGAATACTTCCCAGAAGCAATTCGTGTCAACTTTCGAGAAGCAGTGCTCGCTCATCCCTTGCGCTCGGATATCATAGCAAGCGAGGTGGTTAACTCCCTTCTACCCGCCGTAGGGCTCTCTTTTGTTCATAGTTTAACGAGCATGCACGGTGCAACTGTTCCTGCGGTGATGAAATCCATCCTCGCTGCAGATAGAATTTTAGGTGCAGATTCACTTCGGGGTAGTTTAACTATTTTAGACACCGTTGAAACGGCCCCCCAATTTCTTATTCTATGGCAAGACATGGGGGCGGCACTCCGGGAAGCAAGCGCTTGGCTCCTCAACTATCACGGATCATCTCTGTCACTTGGAGAGATGATCAATCTTTACTCAGATTCCTTTGATACCCTCGTAGATTGCACAGGTGAAGTTTTTACCGGACAAGAGTTTGTCCGCTTTGAGCGGCGCAGGGCCCAGTATCTACAACTAGGCGTGAGTGAGAATGACGCAGTCTCCTTCGCTGTCTATCGACGGATGCTTCCAATCTTAGAGGTCTTGTGGTCATCAAGGCAGTTCAATCAAGACGTCCGAACAGTGGCTATCACGTTCTCTAAGGTGCTCGAAGAGCTAGGCGTAAACACTCTATTGAAGTACGAAAGCATTTTGGAAGCCTCCAACAAGTGGGAACAAGAGCTCATCACGGGATCATTTCAAGAGATTCGGCGGAGTGTTTCGCTAATTACTGGTCAGCTTTTGGTCAAATCGATCTTCGATCTTGATGCTATCCGCGTTGCCTTACGTGGAGCACAGGGGTTTGAGGCTATCAAGAGTACGATGACTGATCTCGATGAACTGGGCCGGCAAAAGAGACCCTTTCAAGTTGCCGTTCTGCCGGTGGTTGCTAGGCAATTGAGGCTGTTTCAGATTTAGTGCAATTCCGTACGACTTATTCTTGAAGCTGCCACCTTATTCTCGGTGAATTTGCCGATAAACGCGGGCTCGGTATTAGGGCGCAGTTCTCACCTGTCCCATTACGCTATCAGCTGCTTTGGCGCTCGGCGACAGCCGATCTGCAATCATCCCCTGTAGTTCTACAGCCCGCACATTCGTGGGCTCAAACAGCAGTATCTTTGACACCTCAGCCTGAGCGTCGTCGAGGTTACCCTGTGCGTAGTAAGCCCCGGCAAGGGAGTACATCATATCGATGTTGACGGGATGAAGTTCTAAGAAAGCAATGATCGCTTGTTCGATCTCCTTGAACCGTTTAAGCGGATACCCTAGCTGAATGATGCCCAAAATAGCACGGTGGTTCTCCGGGTTCAGGGCAACCGCCTCTTGGAACAATTCGAATGCACTCTCGGCTCGATTATCTGCCATCTCGCAGAGAGCAAGACCAGCATAAGGGACGTCGTAGTTTTCGTTACCCCGCTGTGCGTTTGTAAAGAGTGTACGCGCGTCATCCCACCGCTCATCAGCAGCCGCAAGAGCCCCTTTTCCGCACAATGCTCGCGGAAAGTTCGGATACTCTTTCAGGACGATCTCGTACAACATGTCGGCACCAACAACATCTCCCTCTACCGCCATCATCTCTGCCTGCATCGACTGCGCTCGAGCACGGTGTTGGCGACTCAGAGTTGGATCCTTAAGTAGAGTGCTTAGCTGCTCTCTCGCCTCATCGTACCGCCGATCTCGCTTCGCATCCTCTATATCAAAGAATCGAACATCGACTTCATTCGGGAGTGGAGGTACTTCAGGCGGTGTGGCGACAACCGGAGGCTCTGGAGCTGCTACCGACACTCTCCACTCCACCTCCGCAACTGGCAGGGTTACGGCAGTTGCCGACTGAGCAGTTCCATTGACCTTCCAATCAGTGATTCTCTGCGAAAGATCTACCAATGCATCGGCCAACCCATCACTTGAGACGAAAGGTCGGGCGCCAAATAGGGGAGCAGGCTTTGGGGTCTCCGCTTCCTGCCAGCTCGGAGGAGCTGCTGGCGCTTGCGCCGCCTCAGTCGAGTATTTCTTCTCAGGATTTGGTGCACTGCCAATTTTCGAAAGTCGCTCTTTAAGCTCCGACGCTCCCCGATGCTCGGGCTTCTGACTAAGTACCAACTCTGCCTGTTTGAAGGCTTCCTGGTTTTTCTCCTGCTTGTAGAGACATCCTGCGAAGCAGAACCGCATCTCGGCGTCATCTGGTTTGAGCGATAGGTACCGCGTCAGCACGCTATTCAGATCATCAAATGAGTTCATCTTGTATGCGCAGTCAACCATTTGGTGGAGCGCCACAAGATGGTCTGGAGCATGTTCGAGCGCTTGCAAGAAAAATGGGAGGCCACGCTGGGGCGTATGCTTCATCATCTCGCACATACCTCGCCCACTTAATACCTTTGGGTCACTTGGTGCGACCGCGAGAGCTCGGTCAAAATAGCTTTGGGCTTCAATAATCTTTGATTCAGCCAGATAGACCGCTCCTCGAGCTTTAAGAACCCGTACTGACTGGCCATCAATTACTTCTGCCTTCGCTAACAGCTCATGCGCGAGAGGAAAGTCCATATTTTTTGCCGCGAGTTCGCCGCGCTCAAGGGCATCTTGAAATTCGGTTGGATCACTACTCATGTCATACCAACCTGCCGGACTAGATGCCTGAGGTGCGATAACAGCCGGTTGTGCAACCTTCACCGGAACGATTCGCTCGTATGCTTTCAAAGTTTCATCAACTGCTGACTCCCATGTAAAGGAGGTTGCGTGGATTGCCAATCCATCGGTGACTGGCGCGTAGAAAGCGGCGATGACAGCGTTGTAAATTGAATCCTCATCCCACGGCTGACAGTAGAAAGCTTTATTACCAAAATAGTCCTCTGCCGTACCATTTCTCGTAACGACGACATTCTTCTCGTATGAGGCCGCCTCAAGTGAGACGAGTCCGGGCAACTCATACCAGCTCGGAAGAGCATGTATTCTGCAGGCAGCGTATGCCGACGACAACATCTCCGCAGAAACTCTGTCGAGAATAATCGTTTTTCCTTTGCGCTGAAAGTTTCGAACAGCCTGATCATACTCGGGTTGGTAAGAGAAGCCTCCACTCGCGAGTACGACCGGTATATCGGAATCTTCGAGAGCCTTGAGGAGCATCAGCTGATTCTTCCGACTTTCGAAACGGCCTACGCAGAGTACAAAGTCGCGAACCTTGTACTGCTCTTCAAAAAGAGCGGCAGAGTGGCGAGGTCCAATCTCATGACCGAGCTTTACCTCAACAATGTTAGAAAGTCCCGGATAGTCCCTTGATAGCGCCCTTCCCTCTGCCGATCCATTGCAAAAGAGAGCTGCTGAATTCCGCGCACTCCAGGTGTTATCAAAATGCGGGGCTGATTGTATGCGATGGATCTCCAGGGATTGGCCACTAAGCCATGCCCTGTCTTGACGGCGCTGCCAATATTCTACCAACCGATTCGCCACAGCGTGTGATTGGTTGTGAAAAAGAGGCAAATCCTCGTATAGCGTTGTTACAACGAAAGGCACGCCATGTCGCTTGGCGTTCTCGGCAAACGCTTTCGTGAGATCGGGAACGGCAAAATTAAAGATGTGAACCAGATCAAAATCGGTAGGAAGTTGGGACCCATCGGTATCCACCACAACGTGGCACCCCTTACGCTCCAATCCATCCTTTAGCCGTTCGATCACAACGGTATCACCTCCGCGTTGAGCGAAGGTGTTTGGACGATTCTGGAACAGAATGCGCATCGTGCTAGCTCGCCGCGTTGGTATGCTGTTTGTCACGGTCTTCTCCTTCCTTTCTGCCTTCACCTCGCGCTCCTGAGCGCGCGGAGTGAAATGCACTTGTCGATAAACATCAATTATTTTTTTTGCCGTCTCTCGCCAGGAGTTTTGCTCTGCGTAGAGCCTAGCCTGCTGGCACAACACTTCTTTCAGACGGGAATCCTTGAGTATCACTTCGGCTGCGAGACCAGCGGGGTATCCGGCGGTTAGGTGCCAAACTGCATCTCCAAAAGCCATCATGGCTGGCGCAAGAGAGGTCATAACGACTGAACCAGAGCCTACGGCGAGAGAGCACGCACCAGATGCTTCGAAGTGCTGAGAGCGGTAGTTCATGACGATAATGTCAGAGGCAGCCAGGTAGTCGCCTACACCCGCATCTGAAACAAAACTCGACACGAAGGAAATATCTGCAGAAAGTCCGTGGTCACGAACGAGCCCTTTCAGCCCATCGAGGTAAGAGGCGCTATTCGGGTCGTCATCTCGTGTCGACCCAACAATCACCCCATGGCACGCTATTCCCCTCTTCTTCAGGTGGAGTACCGACTCTAGGAGAGCTTCCATTCCTTTGTGAGGCTGGATGAATCCGAAGGAGCATAAAATGGCCTTACCCTGGGGGAGGTTTAGGCTCTCACGAAGTTTCTCCTGTGTCTCGCCTTGGCGAGGGGTGCGGATATGTACTCCATGAGGCACGACCATGACCGCCTCTGGTGAAGCACCATTTGCTATCGCCTCAAGTCGATTTTCGGGTGTGTGTACTATTATTCGATCAACTGCTCCCATAAGAGCACGCAACGATGGCTCACAAGTAAACAGGTTGTGCATCTGAGCACAAACGCGAACTCCTCGTTCGCGCAGTTCGGCCAGTAAGGCGGCGAACTCTGGCTGAGGCATGAAGCTCGCATGAATGTTGAGGTGTAGGAGCTTTACTTCCTGCTCTTCGACCACACGACGTATCGCATCAAGGCTGCTATTTCTGCCATTGGTAGAGGCGTCGGCACGCCGCCAACATCGCACAACATACTCCTCATCGGGTTGAGTTACTTCGGGAGTGTCCTCTGCGAGAACTACAAACGTTGAGGGTTCGAGATTTGAAAAGAGAAAGCGAGCATACGTGGCGAGTCCGCACGCCTGATTCCAAGTGGAAAGCACCCCTATCCGCCCCCTTGATTCGGTTGGGTTGGGGCTCTCGCCCCTTACCGGTGATTTATCAGACTGCGGCATGCATTTTTCCTTCTTTTGTAGGCGCTGAAACTGCACTCAAGACGCGGCAGGAAATGCCCCCTCGAACGCAAAAACCGCCAACCAAGGTTAAGATGCAAAAGGTGTGCAAATGGCAGATAGGATCTACTGGTACTCCTTTTCCTGAGGAGCTTTGCGAACACGATCAGTAGGTTGAAGGCTCAAACGAAGTCCCTCAGCTGTACAGGAGAACTCGACGGCGGCAAGGACAGGCCGGAAACGTCAAAAAACCTATCCGTTGTGAGTCGCACTCTGACACACAAAAATAGAACCGTTTCTCGACTGCGTGCATCGAACTTAAGAGTGACGTGAAGAAGGTTCAGTCTCCTGACTTGGAACTCCGCGGCTAGGCGGGTATCAATTGAGCAGATTGGAGCAAGGTTAAAGGGTTTTTCCATTTTTTAGGGTAGACACAAATCCCTTCCCGGCCCTTGACTAGGTTTCTCGTTTTTTCCGCTCTCGTTCTTTTCATTTTTTTCCTCTCTGCTCTTCCTTAAGATTTTGATGCACCAGGTCGATCTAAACGGTAACAAGTGCCGTTACCTTTACCCACGAGGTCTAGATCGCCATGGGATGCTATCAATGCCAAGGTCCAGACGGAACGGAGGTTGCACTGTGCCCTGAGTGCCGAATCACTCGTGCAAAGATCGATATCTCAGTGCGCGGTTCAATTGCTGCATCAGAAGGGAACGTCAGACCCTACATGCAGGTGCTCAAAGATGAATGGCTCTTAGTGCTCGGACTTTTTGTGATGCTGGCCGCTGTCGGAAATGGGGTACTTTGGTTCTATCTTGGTGAGCAAGGAACCTTCGTTTCGGCACCGTGGACTCTCGCGGACCCAGAAGAGCTATTTACCCGATGCCGAAATTCTTTTACCAGCATGGATACCTCTGATGTTGACTTCGATCAACTGCGAGAGGGATTTGCAGCAGAGATATCCGAGTACGTTCAACGCGAGCCTGAAGCGAGTAAATCTCAGAATCAGATCATCCAATACATCATCGGACTGCGCGCAGATCAAACGTGCGAAGCAGCGAAGGAAAGCTGTCGTCAAGCGCCAAGAGGGGAAGATTGCCAGGCCTTTGCAAAGACGTACGGTCTCTTTGTCAATTAAATCGCGACAGACTTCCCCCAACCAGCGAGCTCAAGAGAAGGCGGCCTCGTCGCTACATTGCAACGGTCGGCTCTTGCATCTGCCGCGCTGCTTTTCGGCAAGCATCCTCTAGCTTATCGAGCTTTGGCTCAAGGTCCTTCTCAAGGCTTTCTCCAAGCGCCCACCACGACTGGTATAGCTGCTGTTGGCATATCTTTTTGCATGTCTCTGAAATGTCTCTCACCTGTGGCGAGATGTCCAAGCAATCCCTTCGACCTTCGGGCACTAGTTGCAGCAAGGTTCCGTACCATTCGAAGAACGCTCTCAAGGTGTCAACTGCTACCTTGAGTCGACGATTGCCGATTTGCATATCTCCGTCCTGGAAGCCTTTTCGAGCATCTCGAAACTCGAGATAACATGAACGAACTACCTTAGACGCTTCACCGATTCGTGCGGTGACATACTCCTCCGGACGACCAGTCTGTATTGCAAGCTCCTGCGAGCCAAGCTGATTGAGCGTCTTAAACCACTCTTCATCAGTCACCTCACGTCCCTCCAGAAGGATGGACGTAATCATATGATCAGGGTCGATCGACGCCTTGATCAGTTCGATCAGGTCCGAAAATCGTGGCACACTGTCAGTGTCTAGTTGTGCATCGTCGCCGTTTATTCGTACTCGTAACATAAAACCCCCTTCTCCTCCGCTTCCAAGCGGTGCTTTCGAGCTTTGAGGTGGAAACGTTAGCTACCACGGTGGTAGGAAGCGAACTTCTGACACCTGCGTTCCAAATCCTGATAAACTCTCTTCATTTGAGATGCGAGTTCAATCGCATCGGTTCCAGCTAGATTTTCTTTCGCAAAAACAAACATGCGCGTGAGTGGTCCTAAGGGTCCGTAGTGGAACCCTAACTGTTCAATTTCACGGTCAAGTTCAGAGATTTCCCCATTTACTCGGCCGAGATCGGCAGCTGGAGATCTAACGTCCTGAATGCGTCGCACTAGCTCTGCTATCAGCTCCTGTCCCTTCGCGGCATACTCGCTCACAGCTTTTAACCCCTCTAGCTCACCAGTAACGATCGCAAGAGATGCCTTCCCCGAACGCTCACTCTGTGAGCCCTCAACCTCGAAGCCTCCCAAATCGTCAAGCCATAACTTCCGGTATGCTTCCCTGTAACGAATGAAGGGATCCCCGGACGCACCATTGACTGGCACAAGATCGCAGAACCCGTTGCTGTCGAACACAGATCTGTAAATGATAACTTGTCGTGGATCCGCAATATTTGGAGATACCTCGGTAACTGGGCCCTTCAACCTTTCAAGAGTGAGATATGCAACGAGCTCAGGCGCTATCGTGTCGTGACAATCAGGTCGGGCGCAGGGCTTATTCGGATTGCAGGGACCACAACCGATGACCGGCTGCATGACTAAATTATCTGGGCTGTAAGGCCCCGTTTCAAAACCGAATGCAGACGCCAAGAACATCGACACAACAGGTGTCCCCACTGCCACAGCCATGTGCATTGGGCCCGTGTCACCAGTGACCAAAATATCGCTCATCTTGAGCATTGCAGCGAGCTGCGGAACCGATGTTTTTCCGGCTACAGAGATCACGTTTGGTGAGTTGCAGCCTTGAATGATGGGGTCGATAATCACGGACTCCTTCCCTGCACCTATGAGTACCACTCGAGCGTTGTGCTCATTTACTAGTATCGCGATGAGCTTTACAAATTTGGCTGGATCCCATTGCCGCTTCCCTTGGCTGGCTCCAGCCTGTACGGCGATTAACGGACCGGTATTTGTAAACTTTGCTTCGTTCAACATCGCTTCACAGTACTCGGGTGCCCCATCCTCAATGTGAATCAGGAGGTGCTGTGGATGCTGCTCTATGTCAGCAGAGCAGCGGAATACGTCTACCAAGTTAAGTGAATTGTACTGTCGATTTTGATGAAAAACTGAGGTGGCAAACAGTCTGGCCCACTCGGACTCGATGACACGGTATCCTTCGCCGTCAGAGGTCCACCCCCCGCTGTTCTTTATTCCGACTAAGTTGAGGAGTAACGCCGTGTATGCGGACGATGACATATTCAGGCAGTAGTCAAACTTCTTTTCCCTGAGCTTCTCAACCATCTCAGTGACGTATTCGAAAGCATCCACGATACCATCTTGTTCTCTCGCGATGGAACGACAGATAAAACCCAAATCAAGGCTCAATACCTCGTCGATATTCGGAATCACGTGACACACCGCCTCGAACTGCTTTTCGACAAGAACCGTAATCTTACAGTCAGGGTTCTCAAGTTTAATTCCGGCGATGGTAGGTGTCGCTTGGAGCATGTCTCCGAGCCGAGTGATGTTCACGAGCAGCACATTTTTCTTCAGTGGGTGTCGCTTTTTCATTGCTTCTCCCCCGACTCTTCTCGAGTCATTCTGATTATTTGCTTTCGTACGTGGAAGAGAAAGAGTAGTTTTTGCTCGGTTTCCGACAGTTTTCCATTTCCCGTAACGATGTCAGAAATTAAACCATCGAGCATCGGCTCCTCTCCCCGCTCGAACGCCTTAGTGCATCGATCCGATAACTCGGGATAAGGCTTTGCGCGTTGTAGCATTAGGGCCCATGGGCTAGCGTCCTCTTTCGCGCGAAGCTGCTCGAATTTACTTGCATAAATAACCGATAGCATCTGCTGTAGGCGCTGATCGTAGGTGTGATCTCGCAATACTCGTGCTCGTGCTCGCCGTGCTATCGCGGTGCGCTCTTCAGGATGCTTCAAGTAGTAATCGATCTTCTCTCTAAGATCACTCAAGTTTCTGAAAGTAACTATCTCTTTTCCAACCTCGAAAGCCTCAGGCAGTAGTAGGCGCTCATCCACAAGTTGAAACGCCTCGCATGATGCAAGTTCAAAGGTTCGCGGATTGAGGAAATCACCGAATGGGTCTACTCCATCGCGCTCGGTACTCGAGTGCAGATTGAGATTCACCTCGGTAGCGTTAAAAATCTTTATATACTCCTCTGGTGAAATTCTTCGCGCCTCGTCCTGCACAAGTCGATCGAACGGCTTACACATCGGCCACTCGCTTCCCCAAATCCGAAAAGGTTCATTAGCAAATGAGGCAAACATCTGCTGCCGATTGTGATAACCCGCACCCACAAAAGAGATCGGAGATCCCCATCTCGCCTTTTCCTCTGCCGTGAGAGTCAATGGCGTATGGAAATTCGGGTCACAGGCAGTAGGGAGATAATGAACCTCCCCCGCACCGGCTTTCTTCAACTTATCAAGACACTCACCCTTCTGGATCGTAAAGATGAAGTCATAGTGCTGCGCCATCTGTTGCCAGTAATTGAAGCGCAGGTAGTCTTCTACGAACCAAAGAACTGTTATTACCCCTCGCTTTCTCAGCTCCGTTAACACTCGCGGCGATATAGGGGCCTGCGCCATACAGATCAGAATATCGATCGGTTTCTCAGATAAGGCCTCAAGAATAGTTGCCGACATCATCTCAAAGTATGTTGCTTGCAGAACGTTCTTGCGCGGTGCTGATGAAACAAATCCGTCTAAAAGCTGGTAGCCTTGATTAAAGCCACTCATGTCAATGCCACGGACGCGTTGTGCTGCTCTCATGAGTGCACTGTAGGTGTACTGCCCGATCGGCAGCGTTCCACCCTCCATTGGCCCCAAAACAGCCATTTTTGGGTGCAGCGCCTTCAGTCCACGCTTTCCGTAGAAGATCCCTTTCACGCGCTGAGCATACTCCGGCGTGGTCGCCATGCTCTGTGGGCGAATAAGGAGCTCTGAAGTCGGAGTAATAAAAGAAAGAACCTGATCTTGGCCCACTGCAAGCGCGGCTAACCGCTCCAGTACGCCTCGAAGATCTCGAGAGCCAAGCGCTGCGCAAAGCACCGCGACGTCTGGCTCAATGCACGAGATCTTTTTACCAGCCTGCTCCAGGAGATTTTCGAGATGATATCCGCTACCAAAACCGAGCACGACGAGGTGGTCTGCAGTGGTCGCACGCTTTTCTTGAAGGGAGCGAGCTACCCAAGCAGCAGCGGCAGCTGCAGGCTTATCAGCATGATCAAGGCAGTTAGTTCCTAGCCAGATCACCGGGCCTTGACTACTGGGACGCACCTCAGGTTGGCCGCTCACCGTCTCCAGTCCCGTCACCACGACTTCATATGAAGCCGGAAATCGTTCTTTTAGCGCTGCGAGATTACCCGTCAGGTAGTCTTTCGTCGCGTCTCCGGAGGTCTCAGCACTGGGCGAACCGCCAGACATTGGAAGTGATACATCCGTCCTCGCAGGGGTTTGAGAAGAAACGATACGATCCAAAATATCGCGCGTATCAATCGTTGAGGATCGCAGGTAAGTATCAACGTAGTCAATCGCTTGCCGCGCCTTATCAACATCACCCTCAGCGGCAAGTTGCTCCGCATAGTTAACTGTCATCCAGGCTTCAAGGTCTGAAGGAGACAGTTCACCGATATCACCACCTTCTCCGGCCGGCAGGAGGGTCTGAGCAATCTCCTCGATCTCTTTGGGAGTTGTCTGGGTGGGCTCTAACGTCACAACAAAAGCCTCTATTCCAAGCTCTTTGAACGATACCTGAAACGGCAACACGAGCTCTTCTTTCTTTGAGAGAGCGAAACCGGCAGCCTCCACACCTTTCTGGAAATTTTCTGCGTTGAAGCACCGAAGGTGGAGAGTATCCTCTTCACTTACAAGCAACTCTTTTCCGAGATATACTTGCAGTCTTACTACTCCCGTTGGCTTCAGCACCCGACGAATGTCTCGCAGATAGCTCGCAATTACCTCTGTGGGCATACTGGTAATGGCGGCGAAGCTCCAAACAAAATCGATTGAGCCATCTGGAACAGGCTGAAGGTCGATCCCTGAGCCCACTAAGAGCTCAATCTTTGGGGTGAGGCCGAGCAGTTCTCGGGCTTTATCGACGGCTCGTTGCGAGACATCAAAACCTACGACCCTTCCAAACTTCTTTGCAGCGGGGCGCAACAATCGACCGACTCCGCACCCGACCTCAAGGGCAACTACCTCATCACCACACGGTATTCCCTGAGCTAATAAGTCGAAGTCTCTCTCGCCGGTCTCCCACATGTGGGCGTCGTCTCGGTGCCCATCACTCATCCAGAACCGGTAGTCGTGCCCGACGCGGCGATCCCAATCTTGGCGCATTTGCTGAGCTATTTTTTGACGAGTACTCATCTGTTCTCACTTGTGAACGCATGGCCTCTTTCGTCAATTCCCTCAAGTGGGAAAGGAAAGACTCCTTCGTTTTGATGCGAAGAGTAGGTAAATGGCTGCGGAGGTTGATGGAAAGGTGAAACTCAGGGTTGAGCTGAGCCCAAACCCCGGTTGAAACAGCGCAGATCTGGCCGGAAGCCGGCCAAGACTTCGCCCTGGGCAAGGTAGCCCACGACGGCGAAGCCAAAAGCCATTAGTACAGTATGCTATAGAGAGATTTGAACCCGGCGCACTGCCTCGCCCACCTTCTCACTCTCTTCTGGAGTTGGCGCACCTGTGGCAGCCTTCTCTCCCTCGATGATCTCCTTGTATGCCGAGTAGATCGTATCAATGAGAGAGATGACCTTTGAGATGCGCTTAGGATCGCGGTAAAGGTTTGCCTCTGTTAGGTAAAAAAGCATGAAGTCGTAAAGCCTATCGAGGTCGCGGGCAATCGTGCCGCCTTTCTCAAAATCGAGAGTATTCATGAGCTCCGCGATGATCGCTTGAGCCTTGCTCAAGAACCTGCAGAATTTCGCCATGTCATCGGTCTCAAGACCTGATTTGGCCTGCTTCAGGAACTTGATCGCTCCTTCGTACATCATGAGGAGGAGTCGACCGCGATCTGTCGTGGTCACTTGAACTGATTGGTATGCAGCGTGGGCGTTTTTCCCGTACATAGAGCTCTTTCCCTTAACTTCCTATGTGTAGTTTCCTGTAACGTACTTGATCCTCGCCGACGGATACCGCCTGCGTACTGCCGGATACTAGTTGAATCGTCACAGCCTTGGAGAATTGAAGAGAGCCTTCCTGGTCAGTACTGCCTTCCGCATCCATGCGATGAACAACCGCTACTACTACCGCTTTCGAGTCAGACGATGTTCTCATCTGCCCGTATTAAAACTATCGGAGTGACCCTGTTGGCTCTTGAGCGGAAATTAATGAAAGTAAGATATTACTGAAAGTTCAGCGTGTTAGAGAATTGAATGGAAGAGGATCGGTGACTTTTTAAACAGTGGGCTACTCCAGCGAGCTCTTCACTGTTCCTTTGAAAGCTCCTGAGCTCGCCTAAATGCTGCTCGAACCGCAGTTACAAAAATATCAGCCGCTCCAGCATCCGATAGAACCGTAAGCGCCGCTGAAGTTGTTCCGCCTTTTGAGGTAATTTTCTCGCGTAGCGTGGAAGGTTTTTCACCGCTTACAGAAAGATAATTGGCTGCACCTCGAAAAGTTTGAGCTACGAGCCCCTGCGATTCGGCCTCAGAAAAACCGAATTCAACGCCAGCCTTCACCATCTGCTCGGCGCACCAGTAAAAATACGCAGGACCGCTCCCAGCAACCGCCGTCGCTGCATCAATAAGTTCCTCGGAGTGAACTTGGAATGCGACTCCGAAGCTTTCAACTATTTGCCGAGTGATGTGAACAAAGGGTAAGGGAAGTTCCTCACCACAGAAAAAAGCAGTCGCACTCTGCTGCACGTGGGCCCCTAAATTCGGCATCGCCCGCGCCACAGCGATATTTCCACCGAGCCAATTTTTGAGGCGGCTGACTGCCACGCCAGCCATCACAGAAATTACGAGAGCTTGGGGGTTTATTCCGTCGGCCCAGGCCTGACATACTTCCTGAGCGCTCTGAGGTTTAACGGCAAAGATGACAACTTCCGACTCATCTACCGGATCGCCAACGCTTCGAGGGCCGTGCACCGCGCACCCAAATTCGGCAAGCTCGTCAATCGCATCAGAGTTACTTCGTCTACGAATTGACAAACCAGCCGCGGCGACAACTCCGCCAGCAACAAGACTCCGCGCGAGGGCCACCCCAAGGTTACCGGCCCCGACGATCGTAACCTTCATTGACGTCGACCACGCTCAGCGTTTTCTACTTCCGCAACATCGCCGTCGGTCAATCCAAGGAAACGCAGCATCTGATCAACAAGCACTTTGTAATCTTTCGGATCGGCCATGTTGAGCCGGTATTCGTTTAGAACTTTAATCTGGTGCTCTTTACTCCACTCGTTCCATGCGTCGGCAGAGACCTGCTCAAAGATCTTTTTCCCCATCTCACCACCGAACGGGGGCTTCTCTAGACCCGGCATTTCTTTCTTATACTTCGAACAGACAACGACTCTCGACATACATCCCCCAAC
>JAYVGZ010000472.1:0-9844 GCA_043771805.1 Pseudomonadota bacterium | reverse complement strand
CGAAGCCCTGCAAGTACGTGACAATAGCGACCGACTCTCTTGAGTGAGGGCACCTACACCTAAGATTCAAGAACGAGTGATCTATTGATCCTCGGGACGCACCTGTCTTACTTGTCGACAGTACAGGAAAAAGTCTTAAGCGGCTGATCAGATGACTCAATGCAGAACGGCGTTGCTGAAGCGGTACGCTCAAAGAACAACACGATTTTCGCCCTAATATCTGCTTGTCCGAGCGTTTTTCCGTGCTCAACGCCAGGCACCTCGATACGCTCACACCGTGATCCCATCAACTCGCACAACCGCCTAGAGTGGTGAGGTGGAACCGTCTCGTCTTGTAAGCCGTGGATGAGAAGCACTGGAATCTCAATTTTTGATACCGTACGTTCTGGGCTGTACCCGTCATACACGAGAAAACCTAGCGGCCACTGAAGGATATAGGTCAGCCATAACAGCCCGAGCTTTTCACGCGCGATGCGTCTATAGGAGCTAAAGGGGGAATCAGCGATCACCCCTCTGAAGGTGTCCTTAAACTGTGGCAACGAAGCAGTATAGAGTGCCATCGTAGCCCCTAAGCTCTGCCCCATAAGGAATAGCGGAGTGCTCGTCACTCTTGAATTCGCAATGACGTAGCGCACCATGCGGGCAACATCGGTGTGAATGCCATCGCCTGATGGTGACCCCTGTGATTCGCCGTACCCAGCGTAGTCGAACAGAAACACCTGGTACCCATGCTCTGGCAGCCAATACACATTTGCAAAATGTGTGCTTATATTCTCGGCATTTCCGTGCAGAAAGAGCACTGTGCCTCGAGCCTTCCCCCGCGCCGGAAGAAACCATCCTGAAAGATTCGGTTCTGGAGAGTGAGAAATGGAGAGTGGCTCGTAGGGAATGCCCACATCGCTCGGAGTTCTGAGCATCTGGGGAGACGGAAAATAAAAGAGATTTGTGCATGAAGAGAGCAAGAGTAGGGCACCTAGGAGGAGCTTTTTCAAATGCCTCCTACTGGATTGAGGTAGTGAAGCACCTCGAACATTCCTCGAGTCTCCCAATCATGCAGCCCCTGCGTGCGACCGATTGTAAATCGTAGCGCGTTGTTTGGTGATAGAGAGACGCTTTGTGCCAAGCGGAGCGATATCTCAGTGTGCTCATCGCCTGCAATAAATTGCATCAGAGAGCCCTCTGCTTGAACGCGCCACGATTCAGTGAGCTGTAGCAGCAGGCCCGAGCGCGGCCCCACTCCAACGCCCCAACTAGGCGCGAGCGCACTACTAGTTTGTGCTTCGGCTTCGAGTAGTCCGTAGATCAAAGAGTGACCCAGGAGTTGATACGAGCCTCCAGCGCCACCCGCCAACGAAAAAACAAACGGGTCTCTCGTACCACCAGCGGGCCTGCGCTCCGCTCCAAGCCTGATGCTCCACGATTTAGGTGCGAAGAAATCATTCCGCGGGGTAAGAGATTCAATATCGAGAACAGTGATGCGGTGAAGGTCCACCCCTTTCCCAGCCTCCTCCCGAAGAGTAGTTTCCAAAAATTTTATCTGAGAGCCTTGAAGGTAGCCCTGAGGGGGATCGAGTTGGTCGTGGAAGGCAGGACGAATACCGTATTCTGTAAACCAACGCCCCTCGCCCCGACCTACCCCTACTGAGACGCGAGCGGTTCCATGACCCTGGTCCGGGCGCACGGTCGGGGGCGAAAGTGCGGGCGTCAACGCCTTGCCCGTAAGCGCACTTCTAAGCGAGAGCAGCTTCCAGGCTCGCGCGTCTCTTGCCTCGCCCTCAACTTTTCCTCTAACGGTCTGATAGGTGAGTGCGTCGTAGGCGAGATCAAGTCTTGCGATCTTTTCCTCTTCAGAAAGGGTAAGAAGCGAAGACTCATCGAGCGCCGTCGTAAGGTCTGCTGCCGCAAGCGCCCACTTCTGCTGCGTAGCACCAGCATACTGCACCGCATGAGAAAGCTTTGAAGCAAGCGCTGGTCGAAAGACAGAGCGAGTAAAGAGTCCTGCCTGATCCAAGACAGATCGCACGGTATCAACCGGAAGCACCCAAAATCCAAATCGTTCGGTGAGCTTCAGTGAGGGTCTTGCTACTTCAAGGAGTGAGAGAAGTTGGTAAGAACAGTTGTCATCGAAGTAGTAGTAGAGAAAACTTATCTTCCTGAGCTCCCAGAGATGAAGAGTAAGTCGCCGCGCCTCTTCAGGGGTGAACGCGAGTTCGTACTCCCAAATGTCGCGGTCTTCGAGGTCGCTGTACTGTTTCACTTTGTCGTAGTACGGCGCTACCGAAAAGAACCCCTCATAGCCGCCAAAGACCCCACGATAGGCATACAGGAGCGCATTATCTCCCTGTGTGTTCGCTGCAAAGTTTGCAGTGTAAGCAATCAGTCGTGTTTGATCGTTTTGATTCGGCTGATCGATTCGGAGCAACGTGTGCCCGAAGGCTGAAGCTGGGTTGTTCAAGAATGAGGAGGGGAAAATGATACTGAGGGAGTGCGGTTTAATGGCTGAGAACCACTCCTGAAACTCAGGGCAATTTGCCTCGGGGAAGCTAATGCCATCTTCTTTCAAGACTTCCTTGAGCCATTCGAAGCGGGCGGGGAAGCGGCACTGCAGGGGCGCTTCGGTAGGTTCTACCAATACTGCCCTAATGGTTGCTTCGAGTTCAGCTGCTGGGTTGTCTACTCCCTCTTTCACTAGGAAAAAACCGGCATCAGAGATCGCGGTTGAGCAGTGATCGAGATTGGTACTTTGGCAGTGCACCAATGTGCGCCATTGTGGCGACTCAGCTAACTTGTGATCGGTTGCAAGTGATAAAGCACGTTCCACTTCGTAGTGCGGGGATGCGAACGCGGTGAGGCTACAGGCGAGATGTAGGAGCGGTGCAAGGAGGGCAGAAGCTCTGCGATTTATGAATAGCGGTGCGGAGTAAGGCACTTTAGTACAACGTGGGGGGCTCGGTAACACTAAATGTATCCGCCGAAGCCTCGGCCCAAGAAAGGACAAAAGCTTCGGCGAAAGAAAAGAAAACAGTGTCGAATTAAACGTTCGCTGAATACTTAGCGAGACGAGCATCCGACTGAATTACATTCCGTAGTGCAGCGATTGCATCAGCTGATGATGTTGCTGGGGTTGGGAAGATCTGATTGAAGTTCCCCTTGAGCGCTGACGTGAAAGCAACTTGATCATCTGCGGTAACCTGCATGAGGGATCCGAGTGATTGGAGGCTCTCACCTTCGCCGCGGGACATATCGAGTGCAAGGCGGTTCATGTTGGCGTCGATGAATGCGTTTGAGGCCCATGAAGACGTAACAACACCGTCGCGTGTGCAGCCTGATGTGCCGGAGGTGATGCCGAAGGTTTGATTACCAAACGTGCCATTCGTGGTAACGGCCAACACCTGCGGGAATAACCCTTTCTGACCGGAGAAGAGCTTAGAACCCCATCCACACGAGCCGACGTTGTCAGCTGATGCTACGAGAGGTAACGCTGCCAATGTGATCGCGAGGGTAATTGCTAATCGTTTCATGCTTGTCCTTTGAACAATGTTTTTAGAAGTCGTAACGACTCTAGATTAGAGCGTTCGCTACCATGTGAGGGTGCTTCGTTTTCTTTCGCCGAGCAAGAGAATTATCGTCAATTGGCGTTTGATTTTAGGATCGGCTCGGTGTGTGATGTAGCTCATTACCCAGAAGCGCTATCGTGATCGCTATCGCGATATATCAAGTGAGCACGGTCCTTCTTTGGGTCGTTTTCTCGACTGAGTGCAAACGCTGCACCCGTTGCTAAGACGGTGCAGCCCCATAATTCCCCTAATGCTCCACCTTCCCCCCACTCAACCATTTCTCAAACGGCTCAGTATCCATCCCCTTCGGCACAAACCACTTCCGCATATCCGGATCCCACCGCGCCCCAAGTTCCTTCGCCTCATCCTTCTCGGCGAAAGGCACATCAAGAACAGTTCCTCTAGTAACAACTTCCGATTCTCTCTGCATGATACGTCTCCAATAAAAGAGTTTGTAAACATGCGTTCGGCGTCGAAATGCAAGAGTTGTGAAATAGAATGCGCGCGAGCGAATCTGCGAAAGGGAGGCAGCCCGTTGTTTTTAGAGACCTGCTACCGGATAGAGGCTCTACCCAGGATAGTAACCACTTCCGGGATATCCAGTGGTCTGCGGGACACCTGCGCGGCATGTGGCGAGGGCGCCAACTGCTATAGCTAAAGCGGCCTTGCTCTTCTCAACGTTTTCTTGCGCTGCCACTACACGTAGCCGCTCACGATTGAGACGGTTGGCCGCATATACGGAAAAGCTCTGGTATCGACCCTGCGCCGCACGGAGGTTTGCGTTAGCTCGTGCCTTCAGTGCAATTCCTGCAGCAACACTTCGACCGATACAACCCCCGATTCGGCCGAAACCAAACAGCCCCGAAATAGCGCACCCAGCGGCATTCCCTGCAGGAGCAGCCCCCGCCGCATTTGCGTTCGCAGTGGCGACTTCAATGTTGGCCTGAAGGTTAGCGAGCTGGAAAGATAGCGAATTCTCAATGTTTGAAAGGTTTGATTCCGCCCTGTACAGGTTGTTATCGGCGATCTGAACATTACGCTCGGCCCGCACAACAAAATTTGCTTGAGGATTGCACGGATCGTAGTACGCCATTGCCTGCGAAGTGGTCAAACAGAGAGCTGTGAACGCTAGTAGAAGGTGTAAGACTCGCATAAAGGCCTCCAGCAAAGAAACTGTTCGAAGGGGGCAGGGTACACCATGGCAATACGTTAGTAAAACAACGATTTGACCAACTTTGGGGTGGCGGGGATGTTAGAAGGTAGCCAGCTATGGATGGACCCATTTCGGTTGTACGCCATTGACCGCGAAAGTCTTTTTCCGTGGCAAAAAGTGGTTTTTTATTTTCCGCGTGCATGCGAGGGTTAAGTCGATGGATCTAAACCTAAAAGGGAAAGCGTTCCTTGTCGCGGGCGGTAGTCGGGGTCTTGGTCTTGGTATCGCCACAGCCCTGGCTGCTGAGGGCGCACTGGTTTCCCTCGGGAGCCGCGGCCCGGAAGCTAAGGGCGAGGCTGAGAAGCTTAGCAGTGGATATGGTACGAACGCCCAGGGCTTCCACCTTGATGTCACTGATCCCGACTCGATTACTGAATGGGTACAAGGTACGCATGAGGTGTTTCGGCGGATTGACGGCCTAGTCGTCAATGGAGGTGGGCCACCAAGCGGAAGTTTTGAGGATTTTGACGACGAAGCGTGGAGTAGGGCCTACGAGCTGACTCTGCTGAGCGCAGTGAGGCTGATTCGAGCCGCTCGCCCATTGCTCCGTGTCAATGGGTCTGGAGCGAATGGGTCTGGAGCGAATGGGTCTGGAGCAATTGTGACGGTGACATCGACATCCATCAAGGAGCCGATACCGAATCTTATTTTATCGAATGTATTTCGCTCAGGGGTGAGCAGCTTAGTAAAAAGTCTCGCTCCATCTCTCGCGTTGGACGGAATCCGTATCAACAACATAGTACCTGGGCGAATAGATACCGATCGAGTGGCAACTCTGGATCGGCTTCAGGCTCAGAGAGACGGGGTGACGAGTGAGGAAGTGCGAGCCGTGCACGAGGGCAAGATCCCATTGAATCGGTACGGAGAGCCAAGTGAATTTGGTAAAATTGCCGCCTTTCTTCTCTCAAATGCAGCAAGCTACAGCACCGGAAGCACGGTAGTCGTTGATGGAGGTAGAACGAACTTCATCTGGTAAGGCGTGACGACTCTTAGGGAGCTACTTAGGGGGAACTCTGACCTTGTGTCATTTCTCTGTTGTAAGTCACAGCAGTTCATAGTTGAATCTCGGCACTCCCCGACTCTGTTTATGTTAGGTTATAAAAGACGTGGCGTGCCTGCTCGTCGAGTAGGGCTAGTTGGTGGATTTGATCGTACACGCCGAAGACTGCGTTGCTTGACGGGATGCTCGAAAAAAGAAATCCCGCTGACGTGAGAATTGAGTTACGATAAGCAAAGTTGGTGCGGTGAAAAAAAAGACGCACTTCGCCTGTGCCGTTCGGCTCAGCAGCGAATGGTAGTGCGTCCACCACTCAAGTTTTACCGTTTTAGACACTTGGAGATATTTGTATGGGCTCTGCTCAGGACACCATTAAGATGCAGATTGTAGCCGCTCTCAGTCACACAGAGGCCGAAGATGGGCTCTACTTCAATAACCTCATCATCGTCCACGAAGAGGAAGAGCGACCAATCGTGGCAGGAGAGGATAAGGACATTAAAGATGCCCTCGACGGAATGGTAAAAGAGGGGAGTGTGGTGGTTGAGGGGAGCGGGGATACGGCAGTTTATCGGCTGGGAAGAGCTCGATCTGCTGCCTAGGCGGCATGGCCAGCATCAGTGGGGTATTTTCCTGAGTTTGTCGATTTTTTCCAACTAGTTTTGCTGAGGTATAAGCGTCTGAAAAAGCTTCGACGCGATATGCTTGAGTAGTCGAGAAAAGGTGTCTCGCTCTAGTTGTATTGGCTCGTGATAAGGTCGCCACTTAGAGAAGTGCGGTCGCTACACAAAGAAGTGCGGTCACTCCGATGCGAAGAAAGAGGAGTCCACTTCAAATCGCTCTCCCCACTGCCAATTACCTAATAGGCTCCAACTATGTCGCTTAAGGGCGTTTTGGTTGATATGAAGTGGATCTCTCGCTTTCAGCTCGAGATGACGGTGGGTCCAGTGCTAATCCCAACCGTTATCAAGGTTGATATATAGTTGCCGCGCTTGTGATTCTGTGGTGGAAAAGGAGAGTCCTACTCGTCCATTTTGAACGCTCGGTCAGCAGCCTTAAGCATCAGGGTACGCCATCTTCAGAAGTTCAGCGTAGTGACGGCAAACATCTGTCGTTGTTAATATCCCAACAAGTCGTCCATTTCTCGTCACCATGGCCGAGCCAAGACGTTCCTCGGTCATGTGTCGAACGACGATATCGATTGGGGTATCGTACTCTACAATATAGGCCTCGAGGTTACATACGTCGCCAACATGGAGCGTTTCTTCTGCATCCGGTGCTCCGGAAACAGCGAGCGCAAGCTTTAAATCTCTATCCGTAAGCAATCCTACCAAGCGCCCCTCGGATACAACTGGAAGATGTCGAATTGCCTGGGTCGCCATAAGCACGCGCGCATCGTGTACGGTCTGCGAAGCCTCAATCATATTCGGGAACGGGGTCATTAAGGCTACGATGTGGGGCATCGGTTTCATAAAATCCTTTTAGAGAGCACTGCACGGAAAGGCTCTTTCCTCGCATGTCGGGCGGTGCTTACGCAACTCTTTATTTCCTGACTTCGTCGTTGGGGCACCCAAAATGGGAGGGGAGGGGCATCTCGAGCTGAAAGCGAGAGATCCACTGCGTATCATCGAAAAACCTTTAAGCGACATAGTTGAAGACTGTTTGGTTGGGGAGAGCGATCTGAAGTGGACTCCTTCCGCTTCGCATCGGAGTGACCGCGCTTTTTCAAGTACCAAAGTCTTCGCGGGCGTCGGTAGAATGGCCTTTTACAGCGACGGCTCTGCCCCCTGCTCAGCAAAAAGATTCGGCACTGACAGATACCGCTCTCCGGTATCGTAGCAGAAAGTGAGCACGGTGCTTCCTGACGGAATTTCAGGGAGTTTCTTCGCGACTGCCGCGAGTGATGCACCCGAGGAAACCCCAACGAAAAGCCCCTCCTCTTTGGCTGCTTTTACAGCCCACTGAAATGCTTCCTCGTTACTTACCTGAATGGTTCCATCAAGCAGCTCTTTATGGAGGTTTGCAGGAACGAACCCAGCGCCTATCCCTTGAATGGGGTGCGGGCTTGGCTGGCCGCCACTAATGACAGGGGATGCTGCCGGTTCGACAGCGAAGACTTTTATGGTCGGAAATCTCTCCTTGAGTACCTCGGCGCATCCGGTGATGTGCCCACCGGTTCCGACCCCCGCTATCAGGTAGTCTATACCTTCTGGGAAATCGATCAGGATCTCCCGCGCGGTACCTTGACGGTGCACCTCAATATTAGCTGGATTCTCGAATTGCTGCGGCATCCACGCCTCCGGAGTTTCGCTGGTGAGCTGGGCGGCGCGTTCGATCGCGCCTTTCATCCCTTTTTCTCGGGCGGTAAGGACGAAGCTTGCTCCATAGGCTGCCATGATGCGGCGCCGCTCTACTGACATGGATTCAGGCATAACCACCACCAGTTTGTACCCTTTTACCGCGGCAACCAATGCGAGGCCGATACCGGTATTTCCAGAGGTGGGCTCTATAATGGTACCGCCGGGCTTAAGAGCGCCGCGTTGCTCGGCGTCCTCTATCATAGCTAAAGCAATGCGGTCCTTAATGCTCGCGCCGGGGTTTGTTTTCTCGAGCTTCATCCAAACCGAGGCTTGCGGACCGAAGAGACGGTTAATTTTCACGTGTGGGGTGTTGCCGATCGTTTCGAGGATAGAGTTTGCTTTCATAAAGGTCTTCTTCAGTAGGCGTACAAAATAATTCCTCCCTGAGGGGAACTAACACCGATCCAGAGCAGTCCGAAGATCTCGGATAATATCCTGGGCATCTTCGATGCCTACCGCGAGTCTGATGCCTCCCGGATCAATCCCACGCTTCACCTGTTCGTCAGCTGTGTACGACGAATGGGTCATAGAGGCCGGGTGTTCAATCAGAGTACGAATCTGTCCAAGGCTTACTGCGAGGGTAACAGTGTAGGAATTTTCTGCCATGAAATCCATCATTGTTTGCCCCCGCTTGCGCGACTCGGCTGGTGACTCACCTTTCAGCAGAAAGTAAATCATAAAGCCCGGAGCAAACGCGCCGTTAAAATCAACCATCTGTTTTTTCGCTAGGTCGTGTTGCGGGAATGACGGTAGGCCTGGGTACTTCACAGTCTCGACTGCCGGGTGTTGCTCAAGAAACTGTGCGATGGCTTGAGCACTCGCTTGCTGCTTCGGAATACGAAGTGGCAGAGTCGGGAGCCCATGAGTAAGGATACTCCATGCAGTGTGCGGGGAGAGTGTGCTACCAAAATCTTTGCGGTGCAGTAGGAGGCCATCAAAGAACTCTTTACGGGTGACAACGGCACCACCCATTTCGGTGCCAAATCCGGAAATGCCCTTCGTAAGGGAATGAATCACGAGGTCAATTCCTAGTGAGAGCGGACGTTGTCCGATCGGGGTGGCGAAAGTGTTATCGATCGCCGTGAGAATCTGTCGGTCGGACGGGCGTGATTTATTCACGTCAGCTACGAGTTTGCATAGTGCTTCGATATCGATCAGCTCCATGCTCGGATTGACGGGGCTTTCAAGGTACACCAAGCGCGTATTCTCATTAATAAGAGGGAGGATAGTGCGCGGATCGCGAAGATCAGTGAAGTGAACATTAAAGCTAAACTTCGGGAGCCAGTTCGTGAAGAGACTGTAGCTACACCCGTAGATTGTTCGGTGCGAGATAACCTCGGCTCCGGGGAAGAGTGAAAAGGTCACAGCAGCGTGTACTGCGGCCATGCCTGTCGCGTAAGTGACCGAGCAGTCTCCACCTTCGGCGATCGCTAATGCGTTCTGCAACATTACATTGGTAGGCTCACCGAGGCGGTCATAGACGTAGATGGGGTCGAGCGGACTTCGAACATCGGAATGTCCAACTGCCTCAAAGCCATCTGCTCCGCGCTGCGTTGATCCTAGACGAAAGGTGCTTGAGGCAGTTATGGGAGGCACCACATGAAACGAGTAGTCCCACTGTGCGGAAAATGAATCGCCGTGAATGAGGCGCGTCGGTGTCGAGTAGTTGGGATCATCTAATTTTTTTAAGGTCACGGAAATCTCCTTTGGACGGGGGGGG
>JAYVGZ010000471.1:0-8274 GCA_043771805.1 Pseudomonadota bacterium | reverse complement strand
CCCTATCCCCGATGGGGCCCCTCTGGTACGCTGTCAAGTGAGAGCCAGTCAAAACAACAGCGACATGTCATCTTACTTCCGCTCAATTCAGCGCCTCTTCGGGATCCTAGCCAAGTGCGGAGTTGTAGGCGGGTTGAAGCTTTTCTTCGCCCTTCGTGCAAACGCCCCTTCCACCACTGTAAATATTCCCGGCTCCGGTAAGACCCTCACCCTAAGACCAAAAACCACCGACGTCTCAGTGTTCGATCAAGTCTTCATCCACGGCCTCTACTCCGATTTTGGCCCAAGCGACCCACACGTAATCATCGATGCCGGAGGTCATATCGGGTGCTCGGCCATCTCCTTCGCTCTCCGATTCCCCCACGCGAAGGTAGTGGTTCTCGAACCTGAAGCCTCAAATTTCACCCTACTCACTCAGAACACGGCACCGTTTCCTAATATCGTGTGCATACAGTCAGCATTGTGGTCTCGTGACGGCGAAGTTTCTATTCTTCCAGACAGCACAGGGTCAACGTGGGGGCACCGGGCCGAGGAGCCGCAATCCACAGTCGTTGCGGGAGCCGTGGTAAATCGCTCCATCAGGTGCACCTCAATGCCGTCCATCCTCCGCGAATTCAATATTTCAACCGTTGATATCCTCAAAGTCGACATAGAGGGAGCAGAAGCCCAAGTCTTCGGTCCTGGGTGCGAAGAGTGGCTAGGAAGGGTCCGTAGCTTAGTGGTAGAGGTACATGACAGGATGTACCCGGGGTGCTCGGCTGTTGTTGAGGGAGCACTAAAGGATTTCTCGGGTGAGGTGCGCCTTCTTTTGGAGTAGAGCGGCCGACTAGAAGGGTACTCAAATAGGAGGGAACATGCACTTAAACAGTCTCTTACTTTTTAAGAAACGGATTCTTCCGCTGATTCAAAAAGGGCACCGAGTTCTGGAGATCGGACCTGATCGGGTGCCGTCTACACTCCAGGGGCTTGTTGATGTTCCTGACTTGACGTGGGAGACCATTGATATGGCTGCTCGGCCAGGCGTTACTCACCTTGCCACGAACGAGTACAGTTTTCCAATTCCTGAGGGAAGCTTCGATCTGGTGATCGCAGTTCAGGTTATAGAGCACGTTAAGAAGATATGGCGGTGGGTTCCTGAGCTCGCCCGCGTCTGTAAGCCGGGGGGCCATCTGGCGCTTATCAGCCCAATAAGCTGGCCGTACCACGAGGCACCCGTTGATTGCTGGCGCATTTATCCTGAGGGCATGCGCGCGCTGCTGGATGATAGTGGATTGCACCCTGTTATTTCGGTTGAGGAGTCACTTGAGCGTGAACAGTTCCCTGAGCTTGCCGGGTACAGGCGGATGTACCCCGGGGTATCGTGCTCAAATATGCGTCTCTCTGGGCGCCTGAAGAACATAGCCCGCCGAATAACCTTTGCACCAATCCCGTTTGCAAACGATCTGATAACGATAGCCCGGAAGAGCTGATGTCATCGTCTCTTGCGCGCAGCTTAACTGCTAACTGGATTGGTCAGGCGGTTAACGTTGTCGTCGGACTTATTGTTCCAGCGATGGTCGTTCGAAGCTTAGGTGCTGAGCAGTACGGAGTGTGGGCACTTGCAGTAAGTCTTGCCGGCCACTTAAGCATCCTTGATCTTGGTTCCAGACATGCCGTTGTTCGGTATGTGGCGCAGTATCGAAGCGCCGGAGATTCCGCGTCGATTGCAAAGATCCTTTCCTCGAATGTAGCACTCCTCGCGGCTCTTTCATGGATCGGGATTATTGTGATGGGAATAGTGGTGATTGCGCTGCCCCACCTTTTTACCATCTCACCTGAAGCCCTCTTCTCAACGCGAGTCCTCTTGGTAGTCCTAGCAGCTGATGGAGCCTGTGAGTTGATGAGTGGGCCGTTCTCGTCAGCTCTCGGAGCCGTAGAGCGGTATGACCTTTTGCAGACCTTAAATTCGGCCCGGCTCATTGTAAATGGAGCACTCGTTGGCCTATCAGTATGGCTGGGGTGGGGGCTAATCGGGATAGCGGGGGCGCTCTTAGTTTCGCGGTTTCTGTACCGAATAGCACTTGCTGTCCTACTGCGCCGAGTATTGCCGGAAGTATTTCTTGCACGAAAGCATGTTGAGAGTGCGATGGTGCGTCAGATCCTCTCATTCGGCGTTTGGAGCGCCATGATGGTGGCGAGCTACCGATTGAGTTATCAATTTGATCTGGTGGTCATCGGTGCGGTGTTAGGGGCAGTGGCTGTAACGAAGTATGCGCTCCCTTTAATTCTTATTGATCAACTCAGAGCCGTGTGTGATAGCGCTGGCCTCGTGCTTTTCTCTCGACTTTCCTCTGTCTCAAACGAAGAGTGGGCTCGAGAAGGCGTGCCGCTCCTTGACCGCTGGGCGCGTTACGCCCCGCTCTTGCCGCTTACCGTCGGGTTACACCTTGCTGTTTTTGGTGGCAGTTTTATTACTCTATGGGTCGGGCAGGCGATTCCAGAATCTCAAATGATAATCACTTTTCTCGTTATCCCTTTCTTCGTGACGGCGCCAACCACTGGATATGTGATGGCGATCCTGGCTCGGTCAAGGCCTGCCGTTGCTGCTCTATTGCAGTGTGGTGAGGGGGTACTTAACATCGCACTGAGTCTGGTGTTGGTGCGGTCGTACGGGTTACTGGGAGTTGCACTCGGGACGTGTATCGCTGCAGTTTTTGTTCAGGGTATTTTTACGCCGCTCTTCGCCCAGGGCATCGCCGAATACAAGTGGAGCACTTTCGCTAAAGGTGCGTTTGTTCGCTCGCTTCCGCTTCTTATTCTGTATAGCGGAATCTTACTTCTTTCTGAGTCTTTCATTGGCGCCGATACAATTGGCACGTTTTTACTTTCGAATGGGATTCCTTTTGTTGGGTTACTGGGAGTCTTATACCGCCTTTATCTTTCACCAGAAGACCGTGCTTACATCCTCCGTCGATTTGAGCGCGGAGCTCTCTCGTAATTCTTTAGGAGTGGGATGCGCGTAGTATTTTACCACTATCCGTGGTCGGCAGTGCATCTACAAGCCGGAGCTCTTTCGGCACCTTGAAGGGGGAGAGTTTTTCGTAACAGTACCGCCGTAATCCATCGAGATCGAATCCAGTGGTAGACGCTACTACCTCAAGGGACACGATCTCTCCTGAGCACGGGTGCACCACCCCGAAGGCCCGAGCGGAGCGAACTCCGGGATAAGAGGTTACCACTGCCTCGATCTCTTCCGGAAATACTTTATTGCCCGAGGTAGTAATGACTGATTTTTCGCGCCCACACACTGAGACATTTCCATCGTCATCCTTTACGGCGAGGTCGCCCGTAAGGAACCAGCCGTGAAAGAGAACTTCTTTAATGGGCCGAAAAGGTGCGAGGTAGGCATCAAACATTCCGGGCCCGCGAAGTGCAAGCTTTCCGACCTCTCCCGCCGGAAGGTGTTCTCCTTGATTGTTCAAAATAGCGACTTCATAACCGGGGAGACCAGCCCCTAACCGTGCACCGCGACCAGCAATGGGGAGCCCGACCTCAATCACGCCGTACATCTGCTCGATTTCAATACCGAAGCGATCGTGGAATCGGTGGGTCTGCTCAGCCGAAAGTCCATATGACGTCGAGATCACGCGTGTCGTAGACGGGAGTACTCGACCACTCTCGTCAGCGGCAAGCAGCTGAACCGTTAGTGGTGACCCATACAGAACGGTTGACCCAAACTCATCAATGCTATCGAAGATTGCTGCCGGTGTAGCATCATCGGGTAACACGACTGTTACGCCAAATCGAACGTAGGTAAGGATTGAAACAATAAAATGGTATGCCATGGGGAGTACCCAGGTAACGCGGTTCCCGCTGCTGAGGCGCTGTGAAGCTACGGACGCTTCGCTTCGTTCGAACACAGCGCGGTGGGAGAGAACTACGCCCTTTGATGTTCCTGTTGTGCCCGAGGTAAATCGAACCACGGCTGCATCGAGCACCCCACACGCAAGCGGCATCTGGTGCTGCTTCTCGCGAAGAAGAATATGAAATGTGTTTGAAATTCGAGTTTCCGTTCCACGGAGGTCGTATTTGAATGAACCGTCGTGCAGAAATGCAGCGATCGGGACGATCTCAACAATACGGCGCACCTCAGCCTCTTTTAAATGGTGTGAAATCGGCATGACAACAGCTTCACAGCCGAGACCTGCAAACAATCCCACAATGAACTCAGGGCTGTTTCGGGCGATCAAGCCTAGCCCCATTCCAGGACGAAGGCCGGCATTAAGAAGATCTGTTTTCACCTCTTCGCACTGCCGAAGGAGCTCAGCAAAGGTGAGTTGAAATGTTGAGGAAAGTACCGCCGGGTGGTCCGGCCACTGGGATGCTGCTTCGGTGAGAAACGAGTAAACATTCACCTTGCAACTGTATAGTGTTGATCAACGTGAAGTCAAAAATGGAAGTCGGCAAATGTGTGGCACTTCGCGAAATTTGCGGTATTTACTGCACCTTCGTGCCAGAAGCTAAGGCTACCGTCGAGGTATAGGATTGAATCTGCCCACCCGGCGATCGGAGCTTCACTTGATACTGGATCATACTGGGGGTGCGAAAGGAGCGTTGGTCAGTCCAAGAGTCAACCCACTCATTGTTTTTCTTGTCAAAGTACCAGAACTGTAAGCTTACAAGGTTGTTCGTAATCGGGAACCTGATTGCATTCTTGCACGCAAGGTCTGACGGCTTCCGGTACGGCATCTCGTCTCGAATCAGTAGCAAGGTAGCATTATTTCCCTTCTGTTCTGGGTCGGGTTCCGCGCGGTAGGTAATCTGTACAACCCCTGAATGGCTGCCACCGTCCGGGACGTACTGTCCCCCTTCGCGAGCAAGAAAGGTGAGGGTATCACCTCGAGCACCTGTACCTACACTTTTCTCGTCGCCGATAAGGATAGGTTGCGGTCCCGTGGGTGTTTGAGCGGCGGCCGGACCGCTGCTTGAAGGGGCAGGGAGGTTATCGCACGATGCTATCAAGCGTCGACCTCCCTCCTCGTTGTCTGCAAGCTGAAGTTCGCGCGAGAGTCGAGTAAGCACAGAGTTGGCGATAAACATTCCGTCTCGCTGGTCATCAAGAATCGCCTTGGATTCGATGATCCCCTGAATCACCTTGTAGTTGATCCCGAGCATTATCACCAAGATGCTCACCACTAAGACGATCTCGAGAAGAGTGAAACCTCGCTCGCTATGGATGCTCGTAATACTCTCGCGAGAGGACGAATTAGAGTAAGGGGTCGGGATACTCATCATTGAGGTGGAGCCTCCAACGAAGTCGGAATGAAAAAAACCAACTGAAAGCGCTCCTCGATTTCCGAGCCCCACGCCACCCACAAGGTAAGCTTACGCATCGGGCGTTCTTCAATCTTAGGGGCTGGAATTGGCCAATCCTCAACAGTGAGGGAGGCCTGAAGAGGTGAGAGCGCCGAGCGCTCTGCGTCATCACGAATGGCTGGTGCACCGAATTGAGAAAGGAGATCAATGACTGGCATCGGGCTGATGTTCCCTTGGTCGAGCTTCGTCGGATCGGTTTCAATAAACGCCATGACCTGTCTTGCGACAAGCATAGCCTGTTGTACGTTGCGATCTCTTAAGGTGCGTTGGACGGCAGCGGCTTGTAAGCCAATGAAGACAGTGATGGCTGAGACGAGGATCGCTAATGCAAGAATGAGCTCTATAAACGTGAAGCCGGCCTGCCCGTGTTGGCTGGGCGGTAACGTGCGACCACGAGTCACTTTCGGGGAAATCCTCCTCATTTTTTCTTCCCTAGATTCCACTGGAACTCTTTGTACTCTCGGTAGACTTCAGCAAGTCCGGTCCAAGGATTGACTAGGATGGTCACCTGTCTGTTATCGATAGTTACCAGGTGAATCACAGCAAATTCAGAGAACCCGCGTGGCGAGAAAATGAGAAACGGATTATCGGTCTTGTCATCATGCTTGATGTTCCCTCGAGGGGTTGAGATATCTCTGAATGCGAGAGACGGTGGCAGTGCTGTAGGTTCTGCGAGAGACGGGAAGGAAGGCGGAGGAATCATCGTTGATTCCCCGTCCATACTTGGGCTAAGAAGGGCTGCAAGCTCAAGGCTTAAGTAGGGAAGGTTTATCCCTTGCTGACCGCTGGCAACATCTGCCTCAGAGCGCATAACGCCAACACGGTAGAGCCCTTTCTGTAGATCGAACTCCATCCGGTAGAACGCTTGGTCCATGACGGACTGGCTGTGGAGGAAGACGAGTGTCTCGGAGAGTTTTCGGATTGCGGCTTCTTCTTTCCAGTAATCGAATGCGCCAGAGCGGAGGGAGACGAGCGTGGTTAGAAGTCCGATGACTGCTACGACGAGAATCAACTCGATAAGAGTGAATCCTCGCTGTAGCAACCCTCGATCACGCAACCGCATTACACCCTCGTGCACTATCAAAGGAGCATACAACCGCTTCGACTAGCTAGGGACCCGCAACTGTAATATCTGCGTCTCCGGCCGTGCCGCCAGCTTTTCCATCGGCGCCAAGAGAACGAATTTCGTATCGTCTACCACCGTCAATGACTTGAAATTGAAGTGTTTGGCCCCACGCGTCTGTATCATCATCGATTCCGGCTGATTTCAGGTCGGAGGGCAGTTTGTTAAATTTCAACTGGTACAGAGCGATGGTCGCCATTGCTTGTTTCATCTTTCCCTCGGATATACCTGCTTTTGCTTGCCCCGCAGTCTTAAAGATCGACCCAACTAGCCAAGCCATAAGGATTCCGATGATTGTGATAACCACAATAATTTCGATGAGCGTCATACCCCGCTCATTGGGTAATCCTAGCGGGCGGACGTTACGAGTGGCTTGTTTATCCATATATTGGTCCTTGAAGCAGGTACTTCTAAATCAAAAGTCTCTACAAAATAACTAAAGTTCATTCACCCTAAAGGATGTTTGAATATGTTCTATCCTGCATCGCTCACAGGTTTCTAGTACGAGTGCGGACAACTTAACCATGCTTGAGAAGTCCGCGAACCGCGACTCACTTTGGGCCATCACATGTAGCGAGCGATTCTTTAGCTCCCTGCCGTTATACAGTCGCGGACCCTTCCTGCGACAAAAACCCTTCCCGCGACAAAAAACTCTGAGCGATACAGGCTAAACCTAGTGGTTCTAGGAGTAGCAAAGATACTAAGACGCAGTCGAGTGGTAAAGGCTTCATTTCGAGGGTGAACTACCGAGGTTTTACCATATTCATCATTTCAGTCATCGGAAGAAGTACAGAGACAACGATGAATCCCACGATAAGCCCAAGCACTATGATCATCACGGGCTCAAGGAGGGTTGTCAGCCCAGAGATTGTAGCATTTACGTCACTGGTGAATGTTCGACCTGCTTTAGCGAGCATCGTTTCCAATCGTCCGCTCTTCTCCCCGATCGACACCATCTGCGGTAGAAGGTTAGGGAAGTATCCGCTCTTCCCGAGCTCTTTCGCGAGGCTGCGACCCTCCCGAACGCCATCTCGGGCATCCTCAAGAGCTTTCTTCATGTGTGTATTGCCTACAATGTTCCTAACGATATCCAGAGCTGCGAGGAGCTCGACCCCGCCGTTTAAGAGGGTTCCAAGGGTTGATGATACTCGTGCGGTGGCAACCTTGCGATATAGAGGACCAAAAAGGGGCGCTCTAAGTAACAAGTGGTCGACCTGAGATCGGCCTTTCGGTTGGGAGTAGTAGTATTTTGCGGCTGAAATAATCCCGAACACCAGTGCTATTAGTAGCCACCAGTAGCCGGTTAACACCGAGGAAAAAAACATAACAGCCCGTGTTGGAAGTGGCAGTTCAATTTTCTGCTTAATGAAGATATCAACGATACCTGGCACCACAAACGACACCAGCCCAATGACAATTAGGGTACAGAAACCAAACATCAAAACCGGGTACATCAGCGCCCCAGTTACCTTCCGCCGTAGCTCCATCTGCCCTTCATAATAATCGGCAAGATTTTCGAGGACTGTATCAAGTGTTCCCGAGGCTTCGCCAGAAGTGACCATGTTCACGTACAGTCGGGGAAACACTTTCGGATAGTTTCCCAGCGACTTGGCAAGGGATGATCCCTGCTCAACCTTCTCTTTAATGTCTACCACAACTCGCTTCAGTGCATCTGATTCAACTTGCTCCGAGAGAGCGATGAGAGCACTCACTAACGGTAAGCCAGCGCTTGAGAGGGTAGCTAAGAGTCGAGTGGCAAGCGTGAGCTCTTTAAGAGAGACCTTATCGCTCTTGAG
>JAYVGZ010000470.1:0-3069 GCA_043771805.1 Pseudomonadota bacterium | reverse complement strand
CCCTCTGCCGAGGCACCGGCCGAAAAGAGAAGATTTTTTCCAACCTGCCCGCTACTGTTGGCAAGCCCGCGCGGAAACTGATCATTCGCCGACATAAAGAGGAGTCGACTCGTTTCAACAGGCTGACAGGCGACCACTACAATCGACGCCGAAATGCGGTGGATTTTTCCATCCTTATCGTGATACTCGACATCTCGCGCCTTACCCTTTCTATCGGTAATGATCCGGCGAGCAGTGCACTGCGCTCTCACATCACATCGACCACTCGCGACCGCCCGACCAAGCAATGCTGCACGGGAACTCCCCTTTGCGCCTGTTGCACAGCCGTAATTTCCGCAGAAACCGCTATACGAGCAGCTACCACGCCCCTCTGTGGGGCGGGAGAGGACGGCTCGTGGGAGAGGAAACGGATGTACTCCCATTCTTCGGCCTGCTTCATCGAGCCATCCTGCAAGCGGATGCTCTGCAGTCGGAGGAAACGGGAAATCAGGGGTAGACCGCGGCTCTTGGAAGGGATGCTTTATCACGCGGCCAGAAACGCCAACCTCTCGCTCGACCATCTCGTAGTAAGGCTCAAGCTCTTCATATGAGATCGGCCAGTCTTCTATGTTAGCCCCTGCTATCGGCCCATACGCCGACCTCAAATGAAAGTCTGTCGGCTTCATGCGCAGAAAGAATCCACTCATGATGTTGGTAGCGCCTCCAACCATCACTCCATTCCAAAAATCCCATCCCGATTTATGCGTGGTCTCTGAAACCCAAGAGTCATCATCGTTCTGAGTTTCGATGACGTGCGGCTCATCCTTAAGATTGGGGGTGAATTTATTTCGTCTGCACTCTGCAATCTCGTCTTTGAAAAAATCCTTTTCGGAGTACCAAGGGCCCTTCTCAAGAACAATTACCGAGTACCCAGCCCTACTGAGCGAAAACGCCACCGGGCCGCCGCCGGCCCCACTCCCTATTACGCAGACATCGCAATCTGTCACCGACGCGTCTCCACTGTCACAACTGGCGGCCGCGGGTATCCTGGTGTGTGACCAAGCCATGCCCAAACTGCGCCGTCGGTATTCCCGCCGTACGAGGGATCGCCGGCATAAGCTTCAAGGGTGTAACCAAGGACAAGGTAAAGCCACGTCTCGCCGTCATCAGTCTTTTCAAAATTTCGGAGCACTTCCTCGCGAGCTGCTTGGGGTAGCTGACGAAAATCTCCGCTTCCCTCCTTAGCAATTAATTTCGCCAGGCCGCTACAACCCTCCTTGATTCGCTCACCATCGCGAGGTGAAACATCGTGACCGCTCAAAGCAGCCTCAAGATATGCTGTCGCGCGGATATCACGCGCACCCGGGGAGCCTGGCTCGGAGGGAAGAAGGTGCTCCTGTACCGCTACTAGTAGAAGTCGCTCCTCTGGAGTGAAAATCTTAGGTGCCCGGCTAAGTTGATCGGTGCTATTGAACGCCGGCGCGCTACCGAAAGCAATTTCAGGTTGCGAAATCCCTAGCGCAGAGAGAGCAGAGGCAGCGAGCAAGCCTCGCGCGGCCAGGACGAGGAATATGCGACGTGAAATTCGACTATGAATAGCCTCGCGTTCAGCGTTAGCTCCCGCCTGTGGAACGGTGTGGTTCTCATGGTTTATCTGGAAGCTCATCGCCGAATAACGTACTACGAAAGATGTTGGCTGCACCACTCCTTGCCTTGTCATAGCTCGAGAACAGCACAAGGTTAGTCGCACTACCGCTTAGCAAACGGACGTCATTCAAGCTGATTTGGAAATCAATCCCTGATGAGGTTGGGCAGCGTGCTCGCCGGAAGCGAAGCATTTTATCTTCGCGCTATACCACGTTGAGCTCTACCTCAAGACGACACCCCGAACCCTCTGTAACCTGCAACACATCCGAAGCACCATTCAGATATGCACGCGTTTCGCTCAAGGCGCGAGACACCTCTTCCTCATCGCCACGTACGTTTATAGTGAGGATCTTCTCTGACGTAGCTCGGGCACCCGTCTCTAGGCGTACCTTGCAGCTCTTAGAGAATGCGATACCGGATAACTGAAAAAAGATATTGCTCGCAATATCCGCTCCTGCTTTTGCCGTAAGTGTATAACCGATCATTGAGCACCCCTTTCCTCAGAAAGATACGCGTTCCTATCCGCACCGAAGGCAGAAGTGATTCAGGTAAGAACTATCGTATCAGGAACGCCGGGGGCAACGAAGGGGCAAGCAAAAAAGGGGTAATTCTACCGTAAGTCTTTAAAGGGAGGTACAGGTTTTCAACATTACGACATCCTCCCTGCTCCGGCTAGTGCAGTCCCCCAAACTCCTGACTTCCCAGGTAGCACCTAACCATCTCAACCATATCCGCTATCCGCGTTGGTTTCTGATACGCTGGAATCGGATCAAGCTGTTTTTTGAGTTTATTAAGGTCAGACCGCTCAAGTGCTGACATCGCAACCACGGGCGTCTCAGGATACACCCACGCCAACTCATGCACCGTTAGCACACCAACCTCATATGAAGTCTCGAACTCATCCTGTCGGGCTCCCGTCGTAAACGGCATATGGAGATCGCAGATGATAAGATCAGGAGCTTCAATAGTGTGAAGCAGCTCGAAGGCAGAATCCGGGCAATCGGTATCGAATACCTCAAAACCTTCATCTTCGAGAATGCACTTCACACTCTCACGATAATCCTCGTTGTCGTCGATCAGAAGAACGGTTTTCATGGCCTCCTTGCCTGAATAGTCGTTCGATATGGTCGTTTCGCACACAATGCGCCGTACTTGAACGATGTCAGTACGGGTGCGAAACAGATGGGTTCCTTCCCATACAATTCAATCGGTCGAGGCCTGCTCATTCATAAGGATTTTTGGGGGGAAAAATCTGCCGGGTCAGGGTGTTAACGTACTTGCGTCGGTCATGGTTTTACGAGTTAAGTCCGAATGCTCTAGGTAGTCACGTCAAACCTCGAGTGGTTAAGAGGCCTTGGATTTCTGTAACCACTGGTCCAGAACAAGACCAGCCGCAAATCCGATGTCTATTGGAACTAGTGCGTTGACGGGAATAAATACGAG
>JAYVGZ010000469.1:0-3366 GCA_043771805.1 Pseudomonadota bacterium | reverse complement strand
CCTTGCCTTGGCGGAAAGAATTCTTTCGCCCAAGGTCCTTAGGCCCATGCTTTTGGCGACCGAGATGAGCGGTGAACTGTTTTTAATTATCGCCGTCCGGCTAGCCAAACTAAATACTGCATCAAGCTCCAGCCCGCCCTTTATCGCCTGCGCCGCAGGACGAAACAGTTCAGGAACTTCAGAAAAGTGCGGCGCGAACCAACTTACTAATGCTTTTATCTGAAACGATTCATAACCATCCTGACGAGCGACAGCGATGAGAAGTGGCTCTAGAAGGCTCTCCCCTGTCGCGGCGGGAAGGAACTTTAAGCGTCTATCTTTGAGTTCAAAGAAACAGGGCTTGGTAATGCCTACCCTATTAAGATGCTCCAGCAAAAGAGCATCAAGTGCTTGCACTTCAACCGCCCGCAGCTCAGGCAAAATGGATTGAAGGTCTTTCTTTTGCGATAGGGCGGTCTGCGTGAACGCTGCTACCTCATTTGAAAAAGCGGATGAATCGATGCCGAGTTCGCACTCGTCGATGGCGGCAACGATTTCGTTCATTCGATCTGCGAGGATAATGGTGGCATCCCCAAACTTCCCTCGCCACGACACGTCAATACTCGCAGCGGCATGTAAAACGGTAGCCCTCACTAGCTCTAACTGAAAGAGGGCGCTCCTGCACAGATCTTCTGACCGCTCAGCAACAAATGCCACCCCTTCATATTCGACAAATGGCGGCTGGGCCGCACTGAGATGAAGCAGGACTGCGCCCGATTCTCTTCCAAGGAGGAATGCAAAATCCTGAAAGCGGGACGTACCACGAACCGGTTTGACAAAGACCAGATCAGGGTTTGAACTGAGAATCGTTACTCTTTGTTCGTCACAGAATATCGAAGCTACTTCTTCGACCGAGAGAGTTCGCTTGCGGAGCATGACTGGTTTGACTTTGTCACGCACTTTTAGGTCATTTCTTGAGCCAGGGTGATTCGGGTCAATACTCAAGGGCGTGGTGCAAAGCAAACCACCGCGGTACGCCTCGGACGCGATCATCGCGGTGAAGATACGCGCCAAATCTTTTGCGTGCTCTTGCAGTGATTGGACGGGCTTTTCCCCTTTCTTCTCAATCGCTTCCCGCAACTCGGTCAGTTTCGTAGTCCATTTCTTGGTGCTTCTATGCCTGTCCGCCTCGGACCGCGACCTGTCGAACGCTCCTTCTATGGTGCGGTTGTCCGCCAGAAGAACGCGGTCGAGGAAAACCAACGCGAAGGTCTCCTGTAGCAAAAGAACTTGTCGCAGAAAGTCTTCGGGTGTTTGTTTGCTGCCACGCCGGATCTGGGGACTTTCCCCAATACCCTTGATCAACACAGCAAGCGATTCCTTGAAAGAAGCGATCACCTCTTCTTCTCGGGTCACCCACGAGGTCAAAGCCCCACCGTTACACTGCCATATGTTGACTGTCGGTACTCTTAGCGCGGAGAGTGCAATCTCCGCAGGTCTAACCATAATATCTCGGCCCGATGCTTTTAGTGAGTCCTCGAGTCGACGCATCGCCGCGAATTCGCTCAAAGTAGGAGCCTCTTCGAAGAAGAACAAGACGGCTCGCAACTCACCACTTGACCTCTTTGAGATTTCGCTCAGTGATTCAAGTGTTAGATCGAGAATCGCTACCTTCGACTGACGCCCGGCACCGTCAATATCCATATTTTTTAAATAGAGGTCGCTTGGGTCACGTGGATCAGCGAGGACGAAGAATATCTGCCGCCCTTGTGGCTCGCCTCCGCTAGCTTTGAAATCGAGGGAGTGGTCGTAGGTAATTCTTGCACGGATTGCTGTGAGTGCGTCTGGCTTAACGTTTAAAGAGCAATCGCTAGAGGCGCGGGCCGAAATTGAGTACATCACTCGAGCAGCCGCGGTCACTACTTCTCTGGCGGCATCTCCCGCTGAGTGGAAGGGCACTATGGAGGGGGCGTTTCGCGCATAAGCGGAGGATTGCCCCTCTAGACAAAGATTTTGAAAGGTGGAGTTCAGATCTAGACTTGCCGCTGGTTTGCTTGCATCTGACGGGTTTGAATGGGTGACGTTAGGGGAGGGCATTATTCGTCTAAAGTGCCACAGATATTTGAGGTACTCAAACTCAGGCTGGTATTTCGATCCGCATCGTCCTCGCATCTTGCGGAAAGTATTCACCGTTCTCCGGTCCCTGCCTCGGCTCCACCTCCTCACCTGCGCCAACCGCCGATGCCACGAAGGTTTCTAGTCGCTCTTAGCTCTCGGTATTACGTCGTGCGGTAATGGTTCGTGTCTGAGACCGAAGAACATCCATCGAAAGCTCGGAGTTTTTGCCAACACCCTTCGGTACAAATTCAACCAGGCCCCTCATCCCTCACTCTGCATTGATGTAGCCATAGGCTGGTCTGCCGATAGAATGCAAAACATCGAGAAAACCTCGTTCAGGCTGTTCCGAATAAGCTGGTTCGGATCAACGTGGTCTGCAAAAGGTGTCATGAGAACAACCTTTGCAGTCAGGCGAACCTTTCGTCGACAACGAGCTGATCGCTCGTTGACTGTTTTTGTGAACGGCTAGTTGTTTTCAACCCCGATTTACTCTCCCCCTTCGCTAAAGCTCCGGCGCACAAGCTCTAAATCGACCCCTGAGCGGTATGGTCGCGTGGCGAATTTTTCTACCGGTGCCTGAACGGATACTTAAACAAGAGCTGAAGTCTGCTAATAGAACCAGATTCTTAGCCCCCTGGGAGCAGGAAGGAGTAGATTCAATCCTTCGGTGACCTTGCTGGGCGGTCCGTTGTAAATACGGCGACGAGTACTCCTCCGGACCGTGTCGCTCACTCAATAGTTATCCTGCTGCCAAAGTGCTAAGTTCCGGTACCTGAATGAGGGGCGAGATTCGCCTACTCAGGGCATACGAGCCCACGAATGAGCTGGCTCCTGTATTAGGCTCACTCTTCGCGAACTGTACTCCTAAAGGAATTCGTAATGGTTACATCAAATATCCCTATTCCTGACGCTGAGATAGAACTTTGCGCACAGTGCGCCCGCGACCCGAAAAAATGTGTCTGCAGCTTCGTTGAAAAGGTCAAGAACCGCATCCACGTTCTCGTAATCCAACACCCTCAAGAGCCCGGCATCGATATCGCTACCGTGCCGATCGTTAAACAAGCTCTCTCGGCAGTGACCGTGAAGGTCGGCCTCTCATGGGCAAGTCTAAAAAAGATCTTAGACCGTGAAGTCGAACCGAAGCGTTGGGGGATCCTCTATCTGGGGAGCGTAAGAACTGAGCAGCTCCCAAAAGAAGGCGTAGTCTTTGCTGTAGATAAAAAAGGCACCGTGCTTCCAGATCAATCAGCAATTCTCAAAAGACTGGAA
>JAYVGZ010000468.1:0-4849 GCA_043771805.1 Pseudomonadota bacterium | reverse complement strand
CCCGAGCGGCGGGGGAAAAAGCGTTCTTCTCAAAATTATCGCCCGAACCTGTAAATCAGATGCAGGAACCGTTGTTTTAGGGGGTGATTGCTGCATGAGCGATGTAGGGCTGATGTTTCAGGAAGGAGCGCTCTTCGATTCCCTCTCGTTGTACGACAATGTGGCTTTTCCGCTCGTTCAGGGTAAGGTACCTACCACAATGCTTCCTGCGGACGTGCGAGAGAGTGTTTGTGTGAAGGTCAGTGAGATTCTTGCGCGTGTGGGTCTCACAAAACATGCATCAAAGTTTCCGGGTCAGATAAGCGGCGGAATGCGAAGGCGAGCATCACTTGCTCGCGCTTTGGTGGGTCGACCAAGGATTCTCTTGCTTGACGATCCAACGAGTGGACTCGATCCCGTAGCGAGTTCCGTTATTATGGATCTAATTGTCGAGCTGCACCGTGAGTACAAGCCCACTACGATCATGGTGAGTCACGACTTGCGTCGACTGCTTCCGTCGGTAGAGCGTGTTCTCGCGCTTTTCGACGGTACGATTGCTTTTGATGGACCAGTCGGCGAGTTGCGACAATCAGCGCCCGCAAACGTGAGAAGTTTCGTCTCATGTCGTTACGAGTTGGAGGGTGCGCCGAATAGGCTCTCTTCGTAGTTCGCAGCTTTGGGTAGTGCCAGGGGCGGACTTTTTAGGATTTTACAGAAAAATGATGAAGGGTAAGGCGATCGATGTAGCACGGAAGCGATTTCTCGATGGAATCGGAGTTCCGGGGAAGAGCGTGTTTGTTGTTGATGATTTTCAACGAGATGCGATCTCTAATCTTGCAGCAGGTATCGATACACTGGTTGTTGCACCAACAGGCTCTGGAAAGACGCATATCGCCATTGAAGGGATGATGAATGTCCTGCGAAACAAGAGCCAAGCAGTATACACAACACCGCTGAAAGCCCTCTCAAACACGAAGTACACTGAGTTTCAGAAGATCTTCGGGCCAGACCACTCCGTTGGTCTCCTTACCGGAGACCGAAAGATAGAGGGCGACTCTGATGTGGTCATCTCAACCACCGAGATTTATCGAAATGAGCTTTATCGAGGGGCGGGTAAATACGCACTGGTAGTGCTGGATGAAGTTCATTACATCGCAGACCCGCAGCGCGGAGCCGTATGGGAAGAAAGCATTATTCTCACTCCGAGTACCAGCACGTTACTGATGCTCTCGGCATCCATCTCGAACGCAGAAGAGATAGCAGCGTGGATCGAAGAGGTTCGAAATAAAGAGTGCCGGATCGTTATCAAGAAGGAGCGTCCGGTAGAGCTTCGATTTGGGTTTCTTCATCCACGGTACGGCATCATTCCATTGAGTGATGAACGGGGGCACCTTTTCCCTGAGGTGTCTGAGTACTATGGCAGCGCAGAGATGGACCTCGCCGATACGAGGGTGAACGACAGACGGGGAGGGGGACGACAGCCCCGTACTCGAACTGGCGACTCCAGTACGCGCGGTGGAAGTGGGCGTGGACCGAGTTCTGGTCGCGGAAGAAAGCGTTAAGGAGTAGTGGTGGCATTCACAGAATTTCCAGTAGAGATAATTTTGCGCGAGCTCGATAACGACTCGCTTCTTCCTGCGATCCTGTTTCGTACTGCGCGAAAGCAGTGCGATGCAGATGTTGATAAGCTGAGTCGCACCAAGACCGCAGTTTTGCCCGTAGAGGCGCAAGAAAAACTGAGGGGCGAAGTACAAGCTGTTATTGATAAGTACTCTTTTGAGCCTGAGTTTATTACGACTTATCCCCAGTACACTGCCCTTATTACGACAGGTGTAGGGGCGCACCATGCGGGACAGCTGCTGATTTGGCGACTGCTCCTTGAGGAGATAATGTCCCGTGGAATGTTGCGATTGATGATAGCAACCGGAACTGTTGCAGCGGGAGTCGATTTTCCAGCCCGAACCGTCGTTATCACGGCACACAGTCGGCGTGGGGCTGAAGGATTTAGCGTCCTTTCTCCATCGGAATTCCAGCAAATGGCTGGAAGGGCAGGACGTAGAGGCAAAGATGCTGTCGGGGTCTGCGTGATCACGCCGAGTAGGTTCTCCGATGCGCGTGTGCTCTTAGAGGTTTCGAAACGCCCGCCAGAGCCGCTTCGCTCCTCGTACTTCGCGGCACCCTCAACGGTGTTGAATCTTCTTAAGTACAGGAACGTTGACGACCTTGAATACACAGTGGCGCGCAGCTTGGCGGCATTCCTCGATAGAAAGAATGCTTGCCAGCTTCGTGAAGATGCGCTGAACGAGCAGGAGGGAATCGACAACGATAAGACCCTTAAAGGAGAGAAGCTTAAGAAGAGTGAGAAGCGGGTTCGCAGAATTCTGCGAGACGCAGATGAGTTAGAGAAGAAGCAAGAGACTTCACTCGCGCTTTCACTCGAAGGGCTTCGTGCACTCGGCTATGTTGACGGTGGCAGTCTTACGGACAAAGGTTATTGGAGTGCAGAACTGTGCACCAGCCTTGTGCTTGAACTCTCTGAGGCGATCTCTAGCAAACTTTTCGACGATTGTGCCATTCATGAACTTGTTGGTCTCGTTGGAAGTATCGCGGGCGACCCGCACCGAACGTACTTCAGGTTGAAGCAAAATCCGATCAAACCCGAGCTGTATAAGAAAATGGAGGTGATTGTTGAGACGATTCGCAAAACCTACAAAGGGCCAGGAGCGAGCGAAGTAGCAGTGTTACCTGATGCCGCATTGACCGTGATAACGTGGATGGATGCGGAAAGCTGGTCTGAATTCTCCAGTCTTCTTCGACTCTCAGGGGTTGCAGATGGTGATGTCGCTCGGTTGGTAGGGCAGACTGCCGATCATCTTAATCAGATCTCTCGACTGGAGAAGAGTCACAGCTTACTGGCTCAGGCGGCGAAAGTAGGCCGTAGCCGATTACTACGGCCGCCATTTTCAGAGGCGCTGGTCACGTTAGATTGATGAGCCAATTTTCTTGTTACCGCGTTGAGCTCAATTCGTATATCGTGGTTGCATCCGTAACCGTAGCGCTGTGGAGCTACCAATCGAAACGAGTTAGTTTTTGTTGAAGCGATTAGTGATGGGAACACGACCCACCGACAGCGCCATAAAGCCGCCTTTCGAGCACGATTATTTCCGTTCGCGCGCTCGATTTAACGAGCTGGCAGAGGGTAAGGGAGGAGATCTCTCTCGGCTCGTTGTTCCAGCTCCTTTCTGTGCTCCCTTCTGTGGCGATGAGCTAACGATCGATATCGCATCTTTCGGTCGACTTGAGGCACCAAATAAGCTCATAACGATTGCTGGGACGCACGGCGTAGAGGCCCCAGTCGGTGCCGCGATTCATGCCGCCCTACTGAGTCAGCTTGAGCCGCTTCCAACAGATCTCGCCGTTGTATTCGTCCATTGCCTCAACCCCTACGGCTTTGCGATGGCCCGCAGGACCAACGGAAGTAACGTCGACCTCAACCGAAATTCAATACTGATTGAATCAGAGCGAGCTGGGGCGCCAGACAGGTACGACGATGTACGAGACTTCCTTTGTCCCCCAACCAGTCCGTCGCTATTCACTTTCCTCCGTGGTGCGGCGAAGAAGATAGTTCGCCACGGCTTCCCCACCTTGAAGCAAGCTATAACTGGAGGCCAGTACGACGATCCGAAAGGTCTCTTTTATGGCGGAAGCGTTTGGCAACCTGAACTGAAGCTGCTTCGAACCTATCTCACTGAGGCACTTTCAAACACCGAAAGAGTTATCACGATCGATACGCACTCCGGACTCGGAAAATATGGCACCGATAAAATTCTTTCGGATGAAACTGAAGTGTCACCCTCATTCCTTCGGCTCTCTTCGGTCTTTGGTATCGACAAGGTGCAAGGAATTCATGCGTTCGGCTCCATCAGTTCTGAGACAAAGGGGTCTCTAAGCCATTTTGTCGCGGATTGTTTTCCCGGGGCGAGCGTGGACTATGCTTGTCACGAATTCGGGACGTACAAACCGCTTCGTATGTTGTATGCTTTGGTGAAAGAAAATTGTGAATTCTTCCGGAAGCAATCGCTTAAGAGCACCGCGATAAATTTGGAGAATGTTCAGCGCCGACAGATTTTGCAGAATGTCTTTTGTCCAAATAACGAGAAATGGCACAATACGGTCGTTGTACCGCGCGGGCGCGAAGTCTTTCGCCAGGCACTCAGTGCGCTTGCTTGATTGGAGGGATGCGGGCACGCCCTCAATAGTAACGAAGCCTGAGTCGTCAACAGCGTTAGCTGTCGACGACTCAGGCTTCGGTTACCAGCGTATCTCTCAATTACTTACGGAGTAGTGACACCGCAGTCAACCGGTGTACCAGATCGAGTTGCACATACATTGTACTGGTAACTCATCTTCGTTCCCAAGTTCTTGATATCGGTTACAACGCTGTCAGAGACAGTATTACGTTGCACTTTGTTCAGCGTCCCATCAGCTACAATTCCGAACTGATTGCTTCGAGTAACGGTGTTGCTCTTGATTGTGTTGTTTGTAGCTCCAGCGCCAGTAACAACCGTCGTAAGCGAGATGCCGTCCTTGTTCTTCTCAACTGTGTTGCTCGTTACGTTGTTGTTCCTGTTCACTCGGCCGTTGCCATCGACAAGCGAGATACCCTCGCGCTTTGAATTGGTCACCTTATTCTTCGTTACGGTGGCAGTGTCGGCACCGATCACCTGGATACCGATGTCGTTGAACTGAACTGTGTTCGAATCAAGTGACGTTTTGATCGCAACACCGTCGAGTACGATTCCGACACCAGGTACCTGTTTTGGTGATTGGCGGCCGTTGCTTAGTACCGTGTTCTTTATGATGAGCCCCT
>JAYVGZ010000467.1:0-7013 GCA_043771805.1 Pseudomonadota bacterium | reverse complement strand
CGACATCAAAGAGCACTACGTCGCCAAGATTGCGCTGACCACACAGCAGGGCCAGAATACCTCCAATCTGGCCTGCCCCAATCAATGCTATTTTTCGTCGTCGGACCGGTTCACTACTTCCCATTGTTATCTCCCTCTATATCTTCAAGCCTCGGCTGAGCTGGTGGGGGCCCCGCCGCTCTGCCGGGAGGAGTTTGGATCTGTTGCTGCGCTCCCACAAGCCCCTCAACTACACCGAGCTGTTGAATCAATTGATTCATATCAGTACGCGAGACCTCGAGACCCGCACCACCTTTGCTACCACCATCTCCCATCGTCACGAATTTTGGGTTTCCCCGCGCTAACTGCTTTGCGACCTCAAGTCGGAGTATCGCCTTTCCGCCCTTACCAGAGAGGGCAGCGATCTGTTGACGAAGCCCCTCGATCTCCGCAGTGCCTTCGGCGAGTATTGCTTTCGCCTCATTCGCTCGCGCTGCGAAGTAGCCATCACCTTGGTAGATCGACTGAGATTTAAATCCCTGCGCCTCGGAGAGCCTCGAGTTGTAAGCACTTTGCGCCTCAAGAAGTTCTTTCTTACGCCGGGCTCTCACCGTCTCAACGCGCGAGAGCTCCCCCTCAATGTCTTGCTCTTTCTCTTGGATGTCCCGGAGTCGATCCTGGTAACTGGTGTCCTCTTTATCATCACCAAGTACTCGAACAAACCGATACTCCGTTAGATTAATAGCCTCGACATCGATTCCCAGAGGGCCTAAACGCTTCTGAACTGTCTTGAGCGCGGCGTCGATAGTGTCGTTACGTTTCTTATCATCGCGGAATTCAGCGGTCCTTAACCGATTCATATGAGTGCGAACGTCTGATTGAACAGCCGCTACGACCAACTCGCGGACACCATCAACTGTGGTCGCAACCTGCTGCGCGAGCGTTACCAACGTTTCGGGATTCGGCTTTATTCGGTAACGCGCCTTAATCTTGAGATCGGCCTCATTTCCATCCTTAGCACGGGTATGAACATCCTCATTCTGAACAAGGTGGATGGAGCTTCCCCCCTCGCCCATACCTTTACCCCAACTTAAATATTGTGGTGAGGTATCGAAACGTAGAATCTCGCCCCAAGGCATCACCACGACAGTTTCAAGGGGCGATACAACCGATGACGCCCCACCAATCCCACCACCCAAGAAAAGCGGAATTTTTCTAAAACGGACGCCGTATTCTGTAGTGCCCATCGTCTGCAGCCCGGTGTCGCATGCTGACAGAAAAATACTGAGCGGAACTAAGAGAAGTGCGCACCACCGATTTGCATCTCGCCTATTCATAACTGGGCCCCCTAGAACTCTCTAGCGACGGAGCCGGTGTTGCGGTAACTCCACTATGACCAGGTATTGCTTCATTACCAGAGAGCTTCTTTACCCACTCATCAAAATCGTAAGGGTCAATGTTTGGCACAACACCCCCCTTAAACGAGCTTAAGAGCTGCGCGAGCTGGAGCGCCACGTACACATCACTCCCCACGTTAGTGAGCACCTCATTTCTCATCTTATCGACGTCGGCTCTGGCTTTCGCAAGCAGTAGATCTCCTTCAGCCTGCTTCTGCCTTCGGTAGAGGTCTCCCTCTGAGCGGATAGTCTCTACCTCGCTTGCGCCCTGCTTCTGCAAATTTGCAATTGCTACTGCTCCCTCGGAATCCACTTTATTAACTTCCTTTTGAGCGACCGCAAAGTCGCCTGCCGTTTTGTTGTAGGAGATCTCGAGCTCTTGCAAGTTTTTCTTAAAGATCGCTTGGTCAATCTCTTGCCGGTAAGTGTACCGTCTTAGCAGCACTGCATCGATCCCAACACCAAGCGGAGAGAACACCTTACGCATCTCGTCCTCGGCAACTCGAACCTGTGCCTCACGCTTATCTGGGTTGTAAAAGTCCACCGTTGAAAGTGCACTGAGCGATCGCTTCAATTCATTCTCAGCGACCTGAGAGAGATACTTCCGCCACTGCTGATCAGTTGAGCCTACGCTGTTAATCAGGTCGGCCGGCCCTCCGTGACTGATACCTTCTGTCTGCCCCGGCTGCGCAAAAAAATGCATGACTAACGATACGTCAACGTCAAGGGTTGTGCCGTCTACAGTGGGAACGTCAACGGCACCGAAACTGTTTGGTACGCGGTCTACGTCTCTATCGAACTGTATGATTTGAACCGTCTGGGGTACTTGGTAGATTGCCGAATAGCCGGGGATGGTCCAGTGATATCCCGGGAAAAGTGGTGCCTCACGCAGACCCTGTCCAGGCCCGAAAGCTACTTTTCGAACACCGACATACCCTACTGGAATAACTGTGCCGAAGAAGAAGGCTACAACCGCAACGCCCACGAGCACTAGAAGCACAAAGACCGCTAATCCCTTAACCGCTGCCCCGAGTTCAGTTCGTCCTCGATCGAACCTCGCCGTACCTTCCTCCATCACAACACCAGTGCGCGCACTGCCGCGCGGTTTCCATAAACCGACCCTGCTTTGATTTTTTGTCACCCAACGCACCCAAGGTTGTAGCGATGTCCAAAAGTCCGTAGCGAAATCTCGGCTTTTGGAAAACGCTATCGATTCGCGGATGCGAATCAAAACAATAACCCATAGTGATTTGCACCAAAAGCCTTGCCAGTTTCACTCGCACGGACTTTTGCAAATCACTATATAGCGTTTTCCAAAAGTCCGTAGCGAAATCCCGGCTTTTGAAAAACGCTATCGATTCGCGGATGCGAATCAAAACAATAACCTATAGTGATTTACGGCAAAAGCCTTGCCAGTTTTACTGGCACGGACTTTTGCAAATCACTATAGCGCCTCTATGAGAGATGAAAAGAAGCATGCTGTGTCGAGAAGTAACACGAGTTCAAAGTAGTGGCAAATGGGGTTTACGTATCTGGGAATTTCGAGAGAGGAAGTAGGAACAATTTCACTGCGCAGCTATGACAGAACCCCGTTGAGTTTAGCTGCCAGCGCGATGAATGACATCGGATTCTTCGCTAAGCCATTTACCCTGACCTCGTAGTGAAGATGAGGCCCAGTCGACCTGCCGGTTGAGCCTGACAGCGCAATAACCTGCCCACGGTGCACACGCTGACCAACTCGAACAACGGCCCGAGAAAGATGCGCGTACCGAGTAACAACTTTATCGGTGTGCGCGATATCGATCATCCAGCCGTAGGCTCCATCGTACCCAGCCTTTACCACGTAACCGCTACCAGGAGCGCGTATTCGAGTTCCACGCTCGAGCGCTATATCGAGCCCTTCATGAAACGTCGACCGATGCGAAAAAGGCGACACGCGGTGACCAAAACCCGAAGTGAACTCACCGACCACCGGCGAGCCAAGTGGAAGAGACTGCAGGACAGCGGTGTACCGCTCCAGCCTTTCCACGAGAGCGTCCTGTTCGGAGGTCAGACCTGGCTCAAGGTCCTTGGCGGCCTGCGACTGCGCAGATGCAACCTGCGCCGATGCCCTGACATCGCTCGCCTGCACGTCGCTAAAAGACACATCCTCTTGCGCCACGGTCGAAGCGCAAACAATCTTTCCGCGCGCGTCGCGCCGACACTCTACTTCAGCACCACCGAGACCGCGATTGAGCGCCCGTAGCTCGGCAACAGAGCCTTTTCGCCCAACACGCCCGCTCCTTCCGGCAAGCACCGGAGAATCGAGAAGAGACGCCAAGGCATTCGAAGGGCCGACGGGTGCCACCGCGGCAGCTGATGATTCCTTACTGTTTTTTGCAAGTATTGTTGACGACGGCTTTTTCTCTTTCTTGAAGACCCCGAGGGCTGTTGACGCCTCGACAACGGAGCTTAACTCGTCAAGGCGGGTTTTTACCCGAGTATTAAAATCAGATGTTTGGGATTGCTCCTGGCGCACCAGTGCGAGCTCTTTTTCAAGCCGGTTCTTCGTTGCTCTAAGCTCGTCACGCTCGCCTGCGAGTCGGTACAAGACGTATGCATCACGGGTCTGGCGCACCATCACATTAAGATAGTTACTTGCGAGGCACACGGAGATCCCCGTGACTACTCCGACTGTAGCGCCGCCTAGGAGGAGCCAACGAAATGGGACGCGTAGAGACCTCACCCGCGGCTTTGCCGGTGGAGTTGCCGGTGGAGTAGCCGGTGGAGTTGCCGGTGGAGTTGCTCCCTGCACGACTGGACTCTCACCTGAAGAGACTACTGCTTCGGCCACAGTCACCTCGGTTGCCGCGACAACAATTGCGGCGGTGATGACCTTACCTGTTCCTACGTCACTTTGATTGCTCATCGCATTCTCATTGGGGCCAGAATCCATTCTCGCCCGCTCTATTTGGCTCTACGTTCCGGCCTAACCCCGGCCAACTTTATCCTTCTGCGGTACGACATCGGCACTACTCCTTGCCTGAACACGCATGGACACGGAACCCGCGGCACTAAAAATCACGCCGTTTGTTTGGGCAGAACATCATCCACAGCAAACGGTACGCTATGGCACGCCGCTAGGTCAACCGACGGACCAAAACGCGTTTTTAATGCGCGCTAGTCCGTACTCATTACTTAGATGCGATCAACTCTCGGGCGGAAGCACGAGAAGTATCGGTAATATGGTAACCAGCTAACATCCTTGCAATTTCATCAACTTTTTCTTCTTCTGAAAGCTGCTTTACCACGGTTACAGCCCGCTTACCGAGCTCCTTATTGACCAGGAAATGCCTATCAGAAAGCGATGCGACCTGTGGTAGGTGGGTAATACAAACCACCTGCGATTGTTGAGAGATCTCTTTAAGCATCTGGCCCACGGAGCGGGCGACTCCACCTGAGATACCAGTATCAACCTCGTCAAAAATCAGCACGTTCACACCAGAGCGTTCCCTGAGCAGCTTCTTCAAAACGAGCATCACTCGCGATAGCTCACCGCCAGATGCGATCTGTGCGAGTGGATTCGCGGTATCACCCCGGTTTGTGGCTATGAGGAACTCAGCTTTATCAAAGCCCGAGGGAGTTGGATCGCACTCTGCAAGCTTCACCTCAAAGACTGCGTCCGGCATATTAAGTTCCTTCAGGTCCTTTCCAACTAAGGCCGAAAGCTCTTTAGCACCTTTTTGCCGTATCTTTCTCACCTTGTGCGCAAGTAGCTCCATGGCTGTAGCTAGACGGGCGACCTCTTGCTCTAACGATGAGAGCCCCGGACCACCAAGAAGAAGCTCTAATTCAGCGGTCGCCCTCTCACGCAGCGCACACAGCCCGTCATCCGTTGTTCGGTGCTTACGCTCGAGCCTCGCAAGCTCTGAGAGCTCAAGCCTCAGGTCCTCGAGAGCGTCTCCGTCCACCTCAAGAGAGTTCACGTACCGGTCAATTGAACCTTCGCTCTCAGCGAGGGTGGTACACGCCTCTTCAAAGGCAGTAGCGACCGTTTCAAAACCCGGATCCAGGCGGTGCATCTCGTGCACTGCACCGGAGACCTCTTTTAGCTGAGTCGAGATCCCCTCATCTCCAGCGATTCCACTCAGAATTCGCTGACCTAGGGCGATCAATCGCTCAGCATTCCCGAGTCGTTTAATCTCGGCTTCGAGCTCGACTCGTCGCCCATCCTTGAGAAGTGGCAGCTTTGCGAGCTCTTCTAGGAGCTCTTCGAGCTCCTCTCGACGCACCGCGCTGCGGGCTTGCGAATCTCTTACCGCCTTCAACTCACGGTTTTTCTCCGACCACGCCCGGTGGGCCTCACGCATCTCTGCAAGGAGAGTATCGAGGGAGCAGAAGCCATCCAGCAGCTCGAGATGAAACCGGGCATCAAGAAGCCTTGTATGGTGGTGTTGGCTACAAATATTAACAAGTTTGCGAACAATCTCTTCGAGGAGGGATACGGTACCCAATCTGCCGTTTATAAAAATTTTACCCCGGCCTTCACGGGGCAGCGTTCGAGAAACAACGAGCTCGTCGCCATTCGCCATATCAGGCAGCTCAAGCCTCACGTTCGGCGGTACATCTGAGAGATCGAAAAGCGCTTGAACTTCCAGATTCTCTGCCCCGCTCCGAATGGTGGTAGCAGCGAGTTTTCCACCGAGAATAAACTCGAGCGCATTCAGGATGATTGATTTTCCTGCTCCCGTTTCACCACTAATGACGTTGAAACCCGGGTGAAATGAAAGCGACTGTCTTTCAATGATTGCAAAGTTGCTGATGGTCAATTCGGACAACATATGACACCACCTCTGATTCGTTACGTAAGCCTAACCGCTGTAACAAAGCCCACTAATCTGGTCGGTTCGGAACCCCCCAATTCAATTTCGTGCGGAGGATATCGAAATACCCCTTCTCGCGTGACAAAACGAACTTCACGGTTTGCTTCGCTTGAAAAACCTGTACGACGTCCCCTGATTGAAGCGCCTCTGACAGCTGGCCATCAACCGTGACGAGCACCTCGTCGTCAAACGGTGGCAACTCAATCGTCAACTGAGCCGACCCCGGCAGAATGATTGGTCGGTTCGTCAACGAGTGCGGGCAGATCGGCGTTACCAGAATCACGTTGAGAGATGGATGCGCGATAGATCCTCCTGCCGCGAGCGAATACGCAGTCGATCCTGTGGGAGTTGCAACGATCAAACCATCCGCCCTAATTCGAGCGATATCGTCCCCGTTCACTGAGACATCCAGCTCTGGGAGTCGCGACCGCGCCCCTTTCTGAACAACAACATCATTTACTGCCTGAGACTCGAAAACGACGCTTCCATTCCGAATCACTTGGGCCACAATCATAACCCGTTCGCCGCATGAAACGTTTCCACTCAGAACATCCTCAAGCACAGGAAACAGCTCGTCTGGCCGAACTTCAGTCAGAAATCCAAGGTTACCGAAATTCACCCCGACAAAAATCGGCGATCTGCCTCGCACGTTACGGGCCACTCCGATAAGGGTCCCGTCTCCGCCAAGCGTCACGATCGGATCGGCACACTGAACGAGGTCTGCACTCGCAAGACCGGGTCGGTCGAGTCCGAGCTCCCTTGCTGCTCCAGCCTC
>JAYVGZ010000466.1:0-2606 GCA_043771805.1 Pseudomonadota bacterium | reverse complement strand
CTCAGAGACCGCGCGCAGGAGAAGCGGTCGGAAATGCTGGTTTTTGCGCAACTCCTCCGCGCCACGCTCGATTGCTTTAATGTTAACAGTCTCAAGGGGGGAGCGAGAGCATGGGACATCATCCACGCGTAGAGTCGAGAAAGGTCGCTACATTTCAGACAACAAGGTCTCAAAACTCGGAGCTGTGGTTCGTTAATAACCCCGCACTGGAAGAGGCAATTCTCGGGTATGCGGCCAAGTACGCGACGAGGTATCGTGCGAAGCTCTATGCCCTAGCAATCGAAGGTAACCACATCCAGTTCCCGGCTATGTTTCCAGGTGCTAACAGGGCTCATTTTATGCGGGATTTTAACTCGGCGGTGGCGCGAGCCGTTCCACGCTATCAGTCCGATCACCCCGGAGGAAGGTTATGGGGACGAAGGTATTCTGCTGAGTACCTGCCCGGCGACGAGGACATTGAGGAACAATTTTTCTATACCGTGCTCCAAGCGGTACTGGATGGCCTAGTTAATGATATCAAAGACTACCCTGGATACAATTCCTTCGAGGACGCGATACGCGGTCGTGCAAGAGCCGTGAAGGTCGTTCGCTGGAAGGAATTCAACGATGCGAGGCGCTGGGATAGTTCCGTGTCTATTGCTGATTTTACCGATGTTTTTCACCTCAAATTTGCAAGACTTCCTGGGTATGAGAAGCTGTCGCAGGGAGCATATGTGCGGATGATGAGAGAGAAGCTCCACGCACGGACCGAGCAGATCATTCGAGCCCGTGGAGACAAAGGTATGGCGGGTCGTGCAGCCCTCTTGAAGGTAAAGCCTGGTTCTCGTCCTAAGCATACAAAGAGGAGCGGACCAAAAGACCATCGACCTCGCGTGCTATCGAAGGACACCGAGAGAAGGTCAAAGGGAAAGGCGTGGTACTTCGAGATATATTTTGCATACCGTAAGGCTTCGGCGGCATATCGGGCTGGCAGCAACCGCTACGTCTTTCCACCCGGTACTTACAAGCCACCTGCATTTACTGTTGCCTATTCGGGAGACATTTTGGCGGCGTAACAAGCACGCTTCTGTATTCGAGTATTCCTCTGTTCTTCTGAAACAAGACCTACATTCGTGTGCCTTCTTTTAAGGACCTATTTCATTGCCCCGAGTCGATAGCGCAGCCGTCTCAATTTTCTTTCGACCGCTCGCCGAGTTGATTTCTCCTCGGCACTTTGCTTCTGCTCAGATCGGCAGGAGGATCCCGACCTTTGCTCTGCCAATATCCGCTATTCGCCACATCAGTTTTCTCCGCCATATCTTTCTCCGCGCAATCCTTTCTCCGCGCAATCACTGAGAGAGATTGTGGGAGAGATTGTGGGAGGGATTGTGGGAGGGAGAGATTGTGGGAGGAGATTGTGGGGGTGGTCGAAACAGCTGGTATCAGTTTGAAAGAGGCCAGATCAAGCTCTGACACCGAGTTGACTTTGACCTAATTCTTCCAGGGTCGGCATGACCTGCCCCTTTCTCGCCATAACGTAGAATAGACAAAAAACGAGGCGTTTGCCCCAATCGTACCACTCGCATTGAGCGGGAATATTTGGTAGCACTACAAGTAAAGTAGGGTTCTATGAGGCATAGTCAGCAGGAAAAGATGGTTTCGATTGGAGCGTCCTCTCAAATTGAAGAGGACTGCGATAACGGCCTTATTTACAAGTATCCCAACGATCGCGATCTTCTGGCACGCGAAGCCGATAATCTCTCAGCGTTGCAAGGTGCAGAGCGGGTCGTAAAACTTATACGCACGGACGAGACCCGTGGCTGCCTGGTACTTGAAAAAGCGCCAGGCTACAAGCTTACAGATATAATTCGGTATCATGGAGGTCTCTCTCTTACAGACGCTCAAGAAGTAGTTAGCCAAGTTGCTTCAGTACTACAATTCATGCATGAGCGGGACGGTGGTGGGCAAATCCATTATGATATCTCGCCCTCGAATATCTTTTGGGACTCAGTCGAGCGGGATGTAACTTTAATTGACTTTGGTTCTAGCTACCGACTCTCCAATATTCCCTCCGAATACTTCGAGTACGTTGTGGGCACGCCCCTGTACCTAGCACCCGAAAAATTAAGGCCCGATCCAAAAGAGGGCCGAGCAAGCGACGTGTATGCCCTGGGCGCCGTCTGGTACGAGTTAATAGAGGAAACGCCTCCCTTCGACCCGGTTCTAGGTAACCTATATACCCAGATCAAAACCGTTACTCCTGAAATTCCACGACGCCTCAGAGGGGTTGCGAATTTTGCCGAGCTGCTGAGCGCCATGCTTGAGAAATCACCCTGTAATCGTCCTTCGTCGCAAGAAGTCGCGTCTGCGCTCGTGTCGGCTTAAAACGAGAAAGAGAGATGGGCAATTTCCCCTATTTGCGGCACAATCGCGCGCATGTATTCCCCGCATCCTTTCTCACAGATCGCGCGCAATAGAATACCGCACTTGAGAAGAACTGAGGCTTTAGAAGGGTTACAGCACCTAAGTTGAGTTATCATAAGCTTGACTATTCACCGCGAAATTAGAAAACGCCAACGCTCTTGGAATCATTCCGAATATAAGGGTAGGGCTTTGACGAACTGGGA
>JAYVGZ010000465.1:0-5125 GCA_043771805.1 Pseudomonadota bacterium | reverse complement strand
GTTGATGATTGGGGCGAGTCGCATCTCACGATTTAACAATTGACCCCTCTGAAATTATTGCTATCCTCCGCCGCCAGGCCCGATCATAGGCGAACGTAGACCGGAACACTTACAGCCGTGGTGCTAATTCCTGCAACCTGTCACTCTACCGCCGTGTTAAGGAAGTTTTTAGCCGTCTTGGCAGTCATTTTGTTTTTGTTGGCGCTCGGTTTCTACGCAGTCGACCGAAGGGTCCAAAACCGCCTTAGTGCGCTAAACTCCTCCTCCTTACCGGCTATTTATTCGGCCCCCCTGGACCTCGCAGGATTTCTTTCGCGCATAGTAGATGAACCAGCTCGGGTTGCTGTACAGGTTCGTAGCATGCTTACGGCCCGCCGTTACATCGAAGTTACCGGAAAACCGGCGACGGCGGGTGAGTTCTCGATCCGGGGGAACCAGCTCGCGATCGTAACTCGGAGCTTCAAGACAGCATCCGGAGACCTTCACCCCTCAAGCACAGCGCAGCTACCACTTGGCATGTTACCGGAACCCCCAGGGGGGGGTGCAAAAACCGAATTCGAAGCTGGTCGTACTGCAACGCCCTTGCTCCTTGAACCTCAAGCGGTTTCCTTTGTAGGGAGTGACGACGTAAGGGCAAGCACATTTACACCTCTCAGTCAGATCCCGCTCAAAATTCAGAAAGCCGTGATTGCGATTGAGGACGAGCGCTTCTATTCACACATGGGGCTCGATGTAATCGGTATCGCTCGCGCTATTGTCCGTAATATTGCCGCACTTCGACTCGTGCAGGGCGGGAGCACGCTTACACAGCAGCTCGCTAAGAATCTCATTCTCTCTCCTAAGCGTACGTTCTCTAGAAAGTTGCTGGAGATCCCGGCTGCCCTGAGCCTTGAACGCCACCTGTCGAAGGAGAAGCTCCTTGAGCTTTACCTTAATGAAGTCTATCTGGGGCAAGAGGGGTCGGTTGCTATCCACGGGGTCACCGAGGCAGCGAACGGCTTCTTTGGAAAACGGCTTCACGACGTGTCGCTAGCACAAGCAGCAACACTTGCAGGAATTATTCGCGCCCCGTCAACACTATCGCCGCGCAAGTACCCCAAGAGAGCCGTAGCGCGTCGAAATACAGTGTTAAAAAAGATGAGGGAGCTCGGTTCTATAACTGAGTTGGAATACACGATTGCAGTGAAAGAGCCTCTCAAACCCGTAAGCCACACCCGCCACCGAAAGGTAGCACCGTACTTTACGACCGCCGTTGAGGCGGAACTAGGAAAACTTCTCGAACTTCAATCTGCTCGCAGTAGTGGTCTCTCAATCTACACTGGATTTGAGCTTGGAATGCAGCTGTGCGCAGAACGCGCAGTAACAAACGCGGTGCAACGGCTAGAGAAAGCATATCCAAATCTTGTTAAGAGAAAAGGCGGACTTCAAGCGGCGCTTGTGGCTATCGAGCCGTACTCCGGGCTCGTCAAGGCGTGGGTCGGCGGGCGCGATTTCGGAAAGAGCCAATTCAATCGGGTGAGCCAGAGCCATAGGCAGATCGGCTCAATCGTCAAGCCGTTTCTTTACCTTACCGCACTTGACCGCTCGCTGAATACTTACAAAGTTGCGTCCCCTGTTAGCATCCTTGAAGACAAGCCGATGGAGATCTCACTGAGACGGCAAGCCACCTGGATACCTGAGAACTATGACCACGATTTTCGCGGTGATGTAACCTTGCGGTATGCCCTCGAGAACTCGCTTAACATGCCAGCCATCTACGTAGCGCAACGGGTGGGAATACCTGCTCTTAAGCGGACCCTGGAGGGCTTTGAGTTGGCGAACAGCTCGCCCTTGGTTCCCTCGCTTGCACTTGGCGCAATTGATGCAACTCTTCTTCAGGTTACCGCAGCCTACGCAGCACTTGCAAACTCTGGCACGTACGTACAACCACGACTCTTCATCGCTGCCCTCGACAACAACGATGAGAGGCTTGCCACATCAGACATTCGAGAGCGTCAGGTTGCTGATGAATCGGCCGTTTTTGTTCTGACGAATATTCTGGAGGGTGTTCTTGCGCGCGGAACCGGGAAGACGGCAAGAAATAGCGGTTTTACGCGACCAGCGGCCGGCAAAACCGGAACCTCCAACGACGCGCGAGATGCATGGTTTGTCGGATTTACCCCGAATTTAGCAGCTGGCGTCTGGATTGGGCTCGACGATAACACTTCGCTCGGGCTTACCGGAGGAGGGGCTGCCGCGCCGCTATGGGGTGAATTTATGAGCTGTAGTGCCCCGTTTCTTCCAAGAGCGAATTTCATCCAGCCTCGCGGCGTTACTCGACTGCGAATCGACTCAGAGAGCGGCGAACGAGCCACTGAGAGCTGTCCACCGGCTTCCATCTCTGATGAGGTCTTTACGGTGGGGTCCGAGCCACGAAGGGTCTGCCATATTCATGGGGAGAGTGACCAAAACTCTGGAACCTTGCGCGATGACGCCTACCGAATGCCTCGCCTACCTGCACCGAACTCGGAGCAACCGGAAACACGACCGGAACCACAACCAGAACGACAGCGGAGACGGGAGGTCGGGTTCTGGGACTCACTCTTCGGCGGTTAGGCTGGCGATTGAGCCCCTTGCCCGTTGGTGCTTTAACCAGTAGTTTCCCACATAATATGCAGTACATCCTTGGTCTTGACTTCAGCGCTACCCCGTCAGAGCTCACCGTTTCCTTGGTGGATGGGGTACTGGTAGATGTGCAACAGAGAAAGACCGTTGATTTAGAGCTATTGTTAGATGGGCCGACTCTTCTAAGGGGTGATTTCGCCTCCCTTGCCCCTCGCTTCAGTGAAAGTGACTCCTCCGGTACAACCGAATTACAACCTCAACAAGGTGAATCATCAGATAGCGAGACAGCGGCCGAATCACCGCCCGTAGGAACAATTGACGGTGACCCGTTAGAGTCTCCTGAGGCCCTCAAAGCGCGCATCAACTTTACAGTTGCAAAACTAAAGGAGGCCCTAAGCACCTTGGATCCGGTGTGGACCGCGTGCGTGGTCACTATGCCTCCGTTCAATAACGTTGCCATGAACCTTTCTCTGCCCTTCGGCGATGCCAAAAATTTAGCCAGGATTGTTGATCTGGAGGTGCAAGACGTTGTTCCTTTCGATCTAGAGGATTTTGTAGTGCAGTACTCAACTCTCGGCTCGACGACGGGTACTAACCTCGCAGCTCCGAGTTCACCATCGAGTATTCCCTCTTCCGCCGGTGCTTCCTTTGGCACTTCCTCCGGCGCAACAACGAGCAGCGGGCAGTTCGACGTTCACATCGGCCTCGCGCCGCGCTCTTTTGTGCGCAACATCCTCTCTCTTTGTAAAGCCGTGGGGCTCGAACCATTAGTCATGACCCTTCCGTCGAGCACACTCGGCGCCGTCTATCACATCGCTCGCGACTATTTCAAAGGAAATTCTGCCATTTTGATGGCACGCAAGGATGCTTACTCGCTCGTTATCAATGTCCACGGCCAAGCCCGGGTTGAGCATACGATCCGCCCCGAGAATCTGGCTCCCCGACACCTTCCGGAGAGCGCAGGAGGCGGCCAGGAAGACCCACAGCGTGTCGTCTTTACCGCCCTAAAGCTCATGATTGCAGCAGTAGAGCGAAAGTACGAGACGCGCGTAGAGACGTTGCATGTCCTAATCGGGCCTAGTACGAGCCCGGTTAAAATGTCTCTGTTACAACAGGTGCTCGGGAGGCCGGTAGAGAGCTTTGAGCTCAAAGATGTTGTCAAACTCTCTGACCCGCAAACTGGAATTTCCCCGCTATCATCCATTTTCGGGCTCGATGACAATCCGGCCCCGGTGTTGTCAAACTTTCGCGCCCGCGAATTCTCCTACAGTCCAAAATTTGGTGAGGTACTGCGGGTCCTTCAGTCGACATGGCGACACATGCTGGGGGCAGCACTTGCTATAGTTGTTGCCCTGATCGGCTACTACGCGATGATCGAGTACAAGCTCTCTGCCATGAAATCGACCCTGACAGAGCAAATGCGAAGTGTCATTCCAGACTTCAATTCGCCGGACGGCGACTTCTTGAAAACTCTGGGCGCGGCAGAAACGAAGCTTTCAGATGATCTGGGAGTTCTGAGTTCGCCCTCAACTATTACTCCGGTAGACGTGCTTGTGGAGTTATCCGAGAGGATTCCTTCGACCCCCGGAGTTGTTGTTACCGGACTTAAGATTTATCCGACCAAAGCAACACTTACCGGGGTTGCCCCAGATCTGAGTGCGATTGAAAAGATCGAGAAAGAGTTAAAAAAGAACAAAACTGATTTTGCTACGGTGAAAGCAAATCCTGGCAATGCGAGCGGTTCCCGCTACAATTTTTCAGTAGAAATCATTTACAATAAGTGACCCATGAAAACGAGCGATAAAATAGTAGGCCAAATCGGGCGATTTATCGGTCGGCTTTCTACGCGGGAACGAGCTTTAGCTGCTATTGCTGTTGCCGTCGTTCTATCACTCTCATCGTACTCTTTCATTTTTTCCCCCGCTCAACAGGCTTTTGCTCGTCAACGGGAAGAGGAGAAGGTGCTAACTCAAGCCTTTGATACGGCTCCCTACATTTTGGCCCGATACGCAAAGTTGGTCTCACGTCGAAAGGAGATCGAAGGCTTCTACGATAAAGTGGATCTCAAAGCAGATCCCCTCTCTTACCTTGAACGATTACTGAAGGACTCGGCTCAAGTTCCGGCTGGTACCTACTCCGTGACACCGAAAGATGGCGTTCCCCTCGGCGAGAAGTATGCTCACAAAATCTACACAGTAAAATTTGAAACAGCGAGTCTCGACAACCTAGCTCGTTTCCTAAAAGAGCTCACCGCGGGGAGTCAGCCAATGCTACTCTCACAAATATTCCTCGATAAACGCACCACTGCTGATGTGCTCCAGGTGCAGCTCGAAGTGAGTGGCTTTGAGGCAATCTCCAAATAGGGGTTAAGGACTTGTGAATTAACAAGCTAGACATTTATGCATCCCATCTTTGGCTCATATTTGAACGTTCGTCATCCGAAAAATCCTCGCCATAGTTCACTATGGCTCCGGTTTTTCGAATTCCTCCCGCTCAAATCTGAACCAAATCTGGGCGCCTA
>JAYVGZ010000464.1:0-3025 GCA_043771805.1 Pseudomonadota bacterium | reverse complement strand
ACTATACCGTATTGGAAACTCCCTGCCTGCCCCGCAATTTAATGTCGTGTCAAAACCAAACGATTGGTCGTCGTCCATTGCCGAGGTCGCCCAAGGGCTTAATTCCGGGGCGATGAGCGATACGAAGATTGAGCAACAGCGGTACTGGACTTTGTTAAAGGAAAGATTAGAGGCAAGCAACTCGCCCATGAGGTGCAGAAAGCCGCTTCCCCAGCATTGGACCAGTTTTAGTATTGGTAGAAGCGGTTGCAGTATCGCGGCAACAGTGAACTCTCTAGAGAATAGGTTAGGGGTTGAGATCTACCTAGGATCTGAGTTTGCAAAGAGTCACTTTCAGCAGCTTCTTTCTCTGAAGAATGAGATAGAGGCTGAAATTGGGGAACCGCTTGAGTGGCAAGAGCTGCCGGGGAAGAAGAGCTCGCGAATTATCACTTATCGCAAAGGGAGCGATTTAGCTGACGTGGATTCGTGGGCCGAGCAGCATGCGTGGATGCAGGAGAAATTGGAGCGCTTTGATAGAGTATTTAGGATTCGAGTTAAGGCGTTGGTAGACCTATAGCGCTGAAACTATCTGATGATGATTCTCTTGACCGAAGAAATCTGAATGTGGCGTTACGTCCGCAGAAATAAGGTCAAATGAAACGGACGAACATGCCTTCCCAGGTGGGAGGACGAACAGCCGGTTTAACGTCAAAATCAAGGTCTTTTTAATTCAAAGCCACCCTCAAGGATAAACTTTTTCAGCAGATTGGCAGATTGGATGTTGACCTTAAACTGCGGTAGCGTTTGACCGTCGAGTGCTTCGAAATAGGCCGTCGCTTTCTTCTTGTCTATGGTCTCCTTGAGGTCGTCAAAGCGACCGTACTCGTTCAAATTCGCCTCGGTGATGTTAGTGTTCATCAGCGCAAGCAGTTTCGTGCCGTCGACTCCAAGATACTTGACGATCACCGCCACTTCCTTGTCTTTTGCCGTAGCCTTGTACTTGGATAAGTAGTCTCGGAAGGTGCAATCAGAGTCGAGCTGCACGTCGCCGCGTTGGATATCGTGAAGGAAAATCTCGGCGAATTTTTGATCCTCTTGGGAGAGTGATGAAAAAGATCGATGCAAATCGGCCAAGGTGGTCTCTTTGGCTTCTTGATCACCGCTTTGCAGAACTCGAAGATATTTTACAAAGCGCGAGTTCATGTAGTCAGCGTCAATCTTGCCGGTGTCTATCTCCGTGATGTAGGCATCAATTTCGAACGGTACAGTGTCTCCGCCGCCCGCGCCCCCGCCACCAAGTTCCTTGTAGCGTTGTACCAGTGTGAGATACTGATGATGGGTAATCGCCAGTTCAACCGTTCGTTTTGGTTTATCAAAATTATAGACCAGGTTCGCCCAGGTGAAGCCTTGGATCTTCGCTGCTTCTAGAATTTTGTTAAAAACCTGGAAGCTTTTGGCAAAAGCAGCACGCTCGCTGAGGTCGGCTGGAAGCTTCATGAAATCATTGATGCCAGCCGCGGCGAAAATACAACTTACATCCACAAAGCACGCATTCATACGTTCTAGATTGTCGGGCAAGCGATTCGCGAAGAGGCCTATGGGTTTGTCACCGGAATACAGCTTCACGGCCGCATCAATGTTGTGCTTCATCGTGTGGGTCTTGCGGTAGTAACGAATTGTACCAAAGGGTTTATCGGGACCAAACAGTCGGTTGGTGCGAGAAAATGCCTGTATGATGCCCTCATACTCCAGCAGCTTGTCGAGGTAGAGCGTGTTCAACCACTTTGAGTCGAAGCCGGTAAGCATCTGATTCACAACAATCAGTAAGTCAAGCTGTTTCTCCGGCTCAGCCTGAATTCGGATGTAGAGCTCTTTGTGGGCAAGGCGCAAGGCGAGGTCTCTTTTGAAATCTGCGTGACTGCCAAGATCGAATTTCTGGCCGTAGGTCTTGTTGTAGTCTTTCAGGATTTCAATAAGTCCATCTTTTTTGAAGTTGTGATCCCCATCACCGTCCTCATGGCTTTCATTCGGATCAAAGAGAGCGGTGATTTTTAGGTGTGGGCACTTGGCCTTGATCAGGCGGTAGTAGGTGATGGCCTCTGAGATACTACTAGTTGCAAAGAGAGCGTGGAACTTACTACTTTGGCTCAGTACCACCCAGTTCGCTGCGATGTCCTTAACTACTGCGTTCTGATGATCCTGCCGGCTGTACTGGGTGTGAGGCAGGTGGTATTCGATACCTGGATGAGAAACGCCGAAGTTATCAAGGTGCCCGGCCATATGCACCTCGTTCATATAGCGATTGAAAACCAGCGCTTTCTTCGGATCAGCGATAGCTTCATCGGGCGTATAAGCTTTAGCCTTTTCTAGTGCGACTGCCTGCCGAAGATCGCGATCGCGATAGGTCATTACTTGGTAAGGATCAAATCCCAGAACATTTTTATCACGAATGCCGTCAGCAATACTGTAGCGGTGTAGTTCATTGCCGAAGATATCGGTGGTGGTGTTATCTTTCCGCAGGTTTTCTTTGTGAATAGGCGTTCCGCTGAAGCCGAAGAGGATCGCCCTAGGAAAGCTCTTTTTGATATCAGTCAGCATGAAGCCGAAGGTAGAGCGGTGACATTCATCGATGATGAAGACGATGCGCTTGGCGCGCATCGTTTCTAGATCGTGCGCTTTAAGCCCATCCTCTTCATCCTTGAGTTTGCTCCTCTTCTGGATAGAGGTAACGATCAGAGTATCGGCGGGATCGGTACTTTTGAGTTTCTTGACGAGCACGGCGATGTATTCCGTAGCCTGCACTGTATTGGCATCCCCAGCGAAGTTGCGGTAGGCCTCAAAGGTCTGCGTCCCAAGCTCAATGCGGTCGAGCAAGAAGACTACTTTGTCTGCGTCTTTTGAGTTGGCGATGAGTTGGGCCGATTTGAAGCTGGTCATCGTCTTGCCCGAACCAGTTGTATGCCAGATGTAGCCACCAAGGAGGTTTGGGTTTTTCCAATCGCTCTTGGCTACTTTGTCGGAAATGGCGTGAGCAGCGTAGTAC
>JAYVGZ010000463.1:0-2436 GCA_043771805.1 Pseudomonadota bacterium | reverse complement strand
CTCTGCATGCACTTTGGACAAGCTACGAATACCGAAGTCAGAGAGAAACTCGCGCTCATCGAAGACTCTGTCGAGTAGTCGCACCAACTGATCTTGATCGAAGATAGCGAGTACATGGACCTCCTCGCCGTCTCGGTGTAGCGGGTAGCAGCACCGACCCACGATGTCTTGGCGATTCTTGATAAACCAATCGAGTCGTTTACTGAACTGCGAAAACGGCTCAAGCCATGATTTTTCAAGACGCTCTACTGCGTACAGTGGAATAATTCCGACGAGTGATCGCACCTTAAATTTGTGGTATTCCCCGTTCGGGTACTTCAACACGTCGTAGAAGAAGCCGTCGTCTTCATCCCAGAGCGAAACCGATTTTCCTCCCATATTCTTCATGGCGGCACCTACGTACACGTAGTGCTGGAAGAACTTTGTAGCGAGGTCTTCATAGGCACGGTTGTTCTTTGCTAACTCAAGCGCCATTCGCATCATCACAAGGCAGAACATTCCCATCCAACCGGTAGCATCGGATTGTTCGAGTTTGACTCCATCCGGGAGTTTCTCGCTCCGGTCGAGGACGGTGATATTATCCAAACCAAGGAACCCTCCTTCGAAGAGGTTGTTTCCCTGAGAGTCAACTTTATTGATCCACCAGGTAAAATTGATCATGAGTTTGTGGAAGCACTTCTCAAGGTAGACGAGGTCTCCTTTCTTGGTTCTCACCCGTTCCATATTAAAGAGACGCCACACGCCCCAGGCGTGTACGGGAGGATTGAGGTCCGAAAACTCCCACTCATAGGCCGGGATTTGGCCGTTCGGGTGCTGGAATTGTTCGAAGAGCATGAGCCATAGCTGTTCCTTTGCAAGCTCCATGTCGACGAGCCCGATAGCTACTGTATGGAAAGCTAGGTCCCAGGCAGCAAACCATGGGTATTCCCACTTGTCGGGCATCGAGATCACTCGCATCGAGTTTAAGTGCTTCCAGTGAGTGTTGCGGATGTTATTTCTCTCTTGCGGGGGAGGCGAAGCAGGGTCGTCTCCGTCTAGCCACTTATGAACATCGATGTAGTAGAACTGTTTTGTCCACAACAAACCGGCGAAGGCCTGTCGCTGAACCAGCTTTTCATCTTCCGTTGCTTTCGCTGGATGAATGGCATTGAAGAATGTATCTGCCTCAGTCTTTCGATCTGAGATTATTTTCGGCGCTTGCGCCAGGTAGCGCGGTTCAGGCTCTTGGGTGAGGCATAAAGTAAGGCTAACGCTGCTGCCGGGCTTCACGTCGTATCTGTAGCGTATCGCCGCCTTGGTTCCAAAGTTACTTGGGTTGGTGCAAGGCTTATCGTTTACAATTTTGCGGTGAAAAGCATCCTTCACGAACGGTGAGACATTACTTTGGCCATACAGTCGCGCCAAATTACTTTCGTTGTTGGTGAAGAGGGCTTCTCCGCCAGGTTCTCCTATCAGGTAGAAGCGACCTAGCGTGTAGTTGAAGGGGAGATTTTTTAGCATCTGCACGTCGGAGTCGTCTGCCCGCAGGATCACTTCACCACTTGCTGATGGAGCAAGGTCAATCTTCGGTTCGCGATCTCGCGTCGCTCCCCATCCCCAGGTGTTACGGAAGACAATCTGAGGGATAAGGTGAATTGGCGCAGTTTCAGGGCCGCGGTTGTGGGCCTCAATTCGGATGATAGTGGTATCGCTTGAGGCTTTGGCAAACTCTACGAAGACATCAAAGTACCGATTGTCGTCAAAGATTCCAGTATCGAGGAGCTCGTACTCGAAGCCGCTACCGCCTCGGGCACGATTTTCTTCCACGAGCTTAGCGTAGGGGTATTCACGTTGTGGGTACTTGTAGAGATACTTCATGTAGCTGTGGGTTGGCGTGCTATCAACGTAGAAGTAGTACTCCTTCACATCCTCTCCGTGATTTCCCTCAGCAGGGACAACACCGAAAGCCCGCTCTTTTAGGATCGGATCTCTCTCGTTCCACAGTCCCATTGAAAACGTGAGCAGCTGATACCTATCACAGAATCCAGCGAGGCCGTCTTCACCCCACCGGTACGCCTTACTACGAGACATATCGTGTGTAAGGTGCCCCCACGCATTCCCTGAAGCGCTGTAGTCCTCGCGAACCGTTCCCCACGATCGTTCGCTTACGTATGGACCCCACCGCCGCCAGTATGAGGTGCCAGCTGTGTCTTCACGCATCCGGATCTGTTCAACATTCTCTTCCATGTTCGATTCCCTTGAGGTCGCGGTAGGCAGAAAGAAGTATCACGATTCCACGCGGATCGACTACAGGGGATTGAGAACAGAACTGTGTATTGATGGGGAGCCGCCCGGTCAGTTTACTCGATTCGAAGCAGCACAAACTTCAGATAACGTAACTCCTGGCACGCAAGCGGAAAGGGGTGATCTTCTGGCTGGCCGTAAATACCCAGAACT
>JAYVGZ010000462.1:0-2468 GCA_043771805.1 Pseudomonadota bacterium | reverse complement strand
TCACGGGTATATTTTTGCTCGCAAATCAAAGCTGTTACGAGCGCAACTTTTGCAGTCAGGCGAACCTTTCGTCGACAACGAGCTGATCGCTCGTTGACTACTTTTGTGAACGGCTAGTTGTTTTCACCCCGGATTTGCATCCGCAAATCCGCCCCTCAGGGGCTGGACGATGCTCGGACTTTAACTCCACCCCCTGAACGCTTACCGGATACCGGATACCTCCGAATAAAAAATCTGTGCTGCTTCTCGACGATTCGTCGAATCATTGTCAGCTCATGGGGCTTGAAATTCCTGCTACGGGCTAAATGAATTGGTTCGAGCCTCCGTTGGCCTACTACTTGGGATGACCCAGGTTTATCGCTTTATCCCTAATCCAACATAGATAAGTGGCCTGAGTATTGACCACCATCCGATAATTGGTTTCATTTTTGTCTGACCAAGCTTTTTCGGTGGATAAATCTTACTCACGGGTACTTCCAATGTTCGATAACCGCGACGGATAGCTCTCATATAGAGATAAGGTTCAAGCTCATATTCGTCGAGCCACTCCTGATGAAGATTTATCTCAGAGTCGGTAAGCAGAGACACTTTGATGGCTCTAAATCCATTTGTTGAGTCAGTTACCCATCGTCTGGTAACCATAGAAAAAATGAGTGGATGTATCCTGGTAGCTATCTTGCGATAGAGAGGCATTGGGCCAAAATTCGCATCTTTCTTTAAAAAACGTGATCCTTGAACAAAATCCCCCCGGTTTTCTGCGATGGGTTCGAGCAGAAGGGGAATTTCCTCGGGTGAATCTTTATCGTTTCCTGCCATGACGACAGCGATATCGAATTTGTGCTCGATCGCATATTCGAATCCCTTTCGGATCGCCGCGCCTACGCCGGCTACCCGGCCCATAGAGAGGACTGTTGCGCCGCCAGCCCGTGCGACCTCTGCCGATTGGTCGGTAGAACCGTCATCAACCACGAGAATTTCATCAACGACACCTCGTGGAGTGCGCGCTACAACATTTTTTATTTTCACTTCTTCGTTGAGAACAGGAGCGATGGCAATAATCTTAAGCTCACCGTACATAGTAGCTTTAAACTCCTTTATTGCGGCGATGCGTTAACTCGTTGCAAGCACGGAAGCCTTCGGCCGGAAGCAAGTTACAACCGGTTCCTATTCTTTTATTTCTACTGGCTCTCCGGCAAACGAGTCGTCAGCAACGCCAACTTCAATCCGACCACCAACCTCCGGGCCAGCCTCATAGGCGAAATCCGCCAACCTCTCAATCAGCTCTGGTACACCTTTACCTACCACACTCGAAATAACGGCAACTTCATATCCCCGCTTAGTAAACACGTTACGGTAGTACTCCACTCGCTCATCCGATGAGACAGCGTCAAGTTTTGTTAGCACCACCATCTGTCGCCTCTCAGCCAACTCCGGGGAGAACGCGGACAGCTCGGCATTGATCGCATCGAAGGTTTGCTCAAGATTTGCTTCCTCTCCCTCTTCAGTGAGCTGAGTCAGATCGAGAAGATGCGCAATGACTTTCGTGCGCTCAACGTGTTTCAGAAATCTGATCCCTAGCCCCTTCCCCTCGCTTGCCCCAGGAATTAGCCCAGGAATATCGGCCACTACGAAAGTTCGCTTACTACTTGCCCCCTGAACTACGCCGAGGTTCGGTACCAGCGTGGTGAACGGGTAGTCAGCGATCTTCGGCCGCGCAGCAGATATCCGTGAAATGAGAGTCGACTTACCTGCATTCGGCATTCCGAGAAGGCCAACATCCGCTACGAGCTTGAGGGATAAAAGGAAATGCCCTGCATCTCCCTCTTCACCCGGCTGCGCATGTTCGGGTGCCTGATTGGTACTTGTTTTAAAAAAGAGGTTACCCTTGCCACCTCGACCACCCTTAGCAAGGACAAACTGTTTCCCACTTTGATTGAGATCCGCGACTATCGCGCCTGGCGCCTCACTAATAGGATTGTAAGCTACTACCTGGGTACCGACCGGTAGAAGAATAGTTACGTCTTCGCCCGCCTTGCCGTCTTTACCGGAGCCTGCTCCGCTCGCTCCGTCTGTCGCCTTCCATACTGCTTGAAACTTGAAATCGAGTAGCGTATGCACGTTCGAATCCGCAAGAAGAATGACCGAACCTCCTCGTCCACCGTTTCCGCCATCCGGGCCACCGTAGGGAACGAATTTCTCGCGTCGAAAATGGCGCGCTCCCGGCCCGCCTTTTCCTGCTGATACTTCTATAACGGCTTCATCGATAAACTTCATTCAGACCTTCCAATCCCGTCAACTTGAGCCATTGAGGATTTGTGAATTAATAAGATAGACATTTAGGCGCCTAGATTTGGTTCAGATTTGAGCGAGAGGAATTCGAAAAACCGGAGCCATAGTGAACTATGGCGAGGATTTTTCGGATGACGAACGTTCAAAGATGAGCCAAAGATGGGATGCATAAATGTCTA
>JAYVGZ010000461.1:0-12833 GCA_043771805.1 Pseudomonadota bacterium | reverse complement strand
TACGCATTGTCGACTGATACAGGTTTGGTTCCGTTTGACCTTGAGAATAGGCTGTGCGCTTACAAGGCCACACAATCGAGTATTATGTTCTCGTTTGCTAACGTCAAAGCGAACATTCCCACCGAGGCGGGGTGGATTCGGCAGCTGTTCTCACTCCTGCGCACGGTTACGGCAATACGCACGTCGCACCGAATACTTCCGAGGCAGGGAACTCTCACTCTTGAGGGGGCCGACCGGCTTCCCTACCCGGTGGTGGAGTGGTTCGTAAATGACATTGAGAAAACGAAGTGTCGTAACAAGGTTGTTTGCGATGCCTCGGAACTCGGCCTCAAGATAGGGCCGAATGATGTTCGTGCTCGAGTGGGGGTTGCGGATCCCGCGCTCAACTCAGCTGAGCTCGATGTACTTACCGACACCATCAGCACTACTGTGTTTTTTCAAAAACGTGGAGCTGACTCAGATACAGGGGCAACAACAGTGCGGCCGAAGCCGAGTAGGAAACGATAGTACCGGGTTCTTTAAGCTGGTGGTGCAAGGACAACGGGGAGAGGTTTAGCGGTCTGGGCCGGCTTTGCGGTAGTAGCGGCAAGGGGAGTCTCTTGCCGTTTCGGCTTCTGGCTCGACGGGGTAGGAGATTTTTGTCTCGGGGCTTCACTCTTCTTTGCTGGCGCTGTCGTGGGTAACGCTTCAGGAAGTCCCTCGTTCGTAGCTTCTGCCGAAATCAGTTCTGGTAACGGAGAGAGGGCCGATCCAGATTCCTCAATCATCGGTACTAGAGACTTTGCGAGAATCTTCAGTAGTTCAGCGGCCAATGCGCTCGTAAAGTCAAATTTTGCGGCTTCCGCCCCTGGTACATGAGCTGAAATGACACCGAAGAATCGATCTCCGATATAGAAGGCAAAGGTTGCAGTTCTGTTTACGACTCGAGAAGCGATCAGTCCACCGCCTGGGCCGTACGTTTCGTGGCGGTGGTCTCCGGTTCCTGTTTTCCCGCCAATAACGTACGCTTTGCCATCGCTACGCACGAAGGTACCGTAGACTCTTCGCGCTGTTCCTTTTTCCACTACAAGAGACATCGCTTTTTTGAGGGTTTGCGCAACTTCAGGCTTTAGCACCCGCTCTCCGGGAGTATTGTCGTCTCTCCGAATAACAGTTTCGAATGGTGTACCGGAAGCGAAGTGCAGGTTCTCAAGTCTTACTAGGGGATTTCGAACGCCGTCGCTAAGAATGATCCCGACTAGTTCTGCAAGCGCGGCAGGCCGATCACCAGAGCTGCCGATTGCGGAAGCGAGGGAAGGTACCATGGAGTTGAATGGATACCCCATTTTTCGCCACTGTTTGTGGATCTCTAAGAATGCCTCCATTTCAATCAAGGTTCGGATACGGCTATCTTGAGCACGAGCATGAGGGGTCTTAAAGAGCCATTGGTACACTTCCTGGCGTTCCGAAGCGCTCGCTTTCAGCGCGTCGCTTGTTGAAGCTGCAGGGTTATCTTGCATGTACTTCACTAGCCAAAGCTCGAGAGGGTGGACTCGCGCAAGGTATCCCTGGTCATTTAATGAAAACTTGCCGGGGGCATAGTTGTTGTACCAGCTGTCTACCAATCCGAGAGATACATTCGCGCTTTTTACAGAATCGCGAAGAAACGACGCCATCTGCTCGACTGTACCGCTCGGTCGCACATATCGATACATTACGGCCGCGTGTTTAGGAGAAGCGCGTGAGTCCTTTATGAGGGCTGCGAGCATCTCGGAAGCTTTCTGATTACTGTACTTTTTCGCGAACCGGCGCATGAACTGGCTCCCTTCTTGGTCGGCAAATTTTTGCAAAAATCGGAGTCGCATCGGGGCATTCCGTTTTTCTTGAGCCGAGCCGAGGCTCACGCCCAGCTTGTGTTGGTAGTACCTTGAAATATCCCGCATTAAACGAATCATCGGAAGGTTCAGAGAATTGGTGAGCGCCTCCTGAAGCGTTGGAACCCTACCATCATCTGCGCGCTTGAAATTCTTAAACGTGTGCACGCCACCGCCGGTGAAAAATCGCTCGGAGGTGCTTGCAGCGTAGCGTCGCTCCATAGCACGATCGAGAAGGTCGACGAGAGAAATAGTTGGCTCACTCGCAACCGAGCTCGCAACGAAAAGTGATATAGGATCAAGGTCACTCTTGAGTGATGTTCGAAGTTGGCTCGGTTTTTGACCTTTGTACTTATCGAAGAGTTCGCCAACGATATCCAGGTAAGTAGTCACCGTTCTCAGCTTAGCAGTCGAGCCGAGATCTAATCGTGTTCCCTCGTTAATGCTGAACGGCTTGTCGAAATTATCGGTTTGCACCCGTAGAAGATTAGAATTTGCAACACGTTCGTACAGTGTAAGGCTATAAATTACTTTTGATGGATCGCCACGACTCAGATTTCGTGCGCCACTTAACCCCAACTTCTTAACGTTGTCGGCGGTCTTGATCTGCCTAAGAACATTAGTGACTGCTGCATTTGCCTCGTTGTCCATTGAGCTCTTTACGGTAAGATCAACTTGATCGAGATCGTAAAGCTGTGGGTACTTCATCAAGCTTAAAAGCCGAGTCCGGATAGCGTTAGCCGCTTTGAGCTGCACAAAAGAGATGGGTGCAGCTTTCGGTGCCGCACGGCGCAATGTTAACTTATACTTCTTCGCGGCATCTCGAAGGGAGCCGGGGATAATTCCATCATTTGCGAAAAGATCAAGGTGAGTGTTGGTAAGGGTATCGAGTTCACTGAGCCCCTTAAGGAGGTAGAAGCTGGGCCGGCGGTGCGCGATGAACAGACTTAACATCTGTTTGTAGGCTTCTGCGTAGGGGGTTGGATCCTGATTAGCTGACAGCTGAGAAAGGGCAGTGAGCTTCTGATTGATCTCGTCAAAATCGAGCCCGTACCATGCCCAGAGCCCGTCACCTAAACCGTTCACTTCTCCATAACCGGGGAGAGCGGCCAAGGGGATGGAATTTATGTACTGTAGGACGATTAGTTTTCGGGTCTCGAGGGTCTCCTCCCCGTACATATACGCATGAATGCTAGCGGAGCCCATCTGAAGTAGCTTATCGCGAATCCCACTCGTTCGTCCTTCGTTGGAGTGTCGATATTTCTCAAGTTGGGTAGCGATTGTACTACCACCAGGTGCATTAAGATTTGGTTGAACAACTTGGCGCAGCTTTTCAAGGACTGCGAGAGCCAGTCGATCCCACTCGATCGCAGGGTTCTTTGTTGGATATTTCCGGTCGAGAATTTCGCGGTTCTCGATGTACAGCAGGCTGTCGATGATCGACTTCGGAACCATTTCGAATGTGTCGTATACCCGCTCCGGTCGGTATGCTGAGTAAAGTGTTGTGTTCTGACGATCGAGGATCGTGATACCTGTTCGAGTTTTCTCGCGGTAAGGCGGATACAACCCCATCTTCGTGAGTTCCAGAAATCTGGGCGAGAGTCTTGTCTGACGCGTGATACTGTACCCGTTACGAGTGAGGTTTTCGGCGATGGCATTGATACGTGTGTAACCAAGCCGTGCATCGTATGGGCCGTAAGAGGGGAACCAAGGAGTCGGGTTAGCTCCATCTGCGACAGTGAAGGTCGACTCCTGCGCAATCCGAGTGAGGTACTTCGCTTGCCAGTGTGAATTCCTCATCTCTTGCCATGCGAGGTAGGCGGCGATAAGCCAGATTGGTAATGTTACAAGAAACGCGCGAAGCGACCATTTCAATACCCATCGTAGCGCCCTGCGTGCTCGAGAGGCGGGGCGATTAGTGGCTATCGTTGGCACGGTCTGTGCGGTCGCTGGTGCTTCGGTCTCTCCGGCACTAGTACGCGTTGCTTCAACGGCAGGTGGCTGCGTAGCGGGAACTGAATCTGACTCAATGCTCGGAACCACTACCGCTTTGATTTCTCTCTCCTCTTGCGGAGCAGACGAAATAACCTCAACCGGAGTAGACGTCGAAGTCGGTAGCGTCACCTCGTTTGATGGAGCACTCGCTGAAGCAGTTTTAGCCGCAGCGGAACTCCCCGGAGCGAGTGCTTCGTCGACAGTCTTCTTTGACCGACGTTTATTGTGAGGGACCTTCTTGCGCGCCACGGTGTCTTTCTTCAGCTATCGATAAAATAGATGCTCTCAATTGTGGTCTAGGTCCGGGTAAAGTAGAAGAAACTTTAGTAAATTTCTTGCTTTTGACGATAAGATAGAACTTTATGGGAACGCCGTTTTCAACTGAGTTTATCGGAGGCCTCCTTGACCATCGGCCAACCTTTGCCGAAGTTAATTTAACCGCGTTACGTGAGAACTTTCTCGCCATCAAGGCATTTTCCGCCCCGAGTAAAGTAATGGTCTCCATTAAGGCCAACGGGTACGGGCATGGGCTAGTACGGTGTTCTCAAGCCCTTGAAGAAGCCGGTGTCGACTACCTGGGGGTGGCGTACATTGAAGAGGCGATTGAGTTAAGGCGCGCCCAGGTATCAGTGCCAATACTCGTTTTTGGGGGGCTATTACGCGATCAACTCCATCTTTACCTAGAGTGGGGCGTCGATGTAACCGCCTCGTCTGTCAGTAAACTTCACCAGATTGAGGAGACCGCCGCTGCCCTCGGGCGTCGGGCGCGCGTGCACCTGAAGATTGATACCGGTCTTGAGCGGATCGGAACGCACTACTACTCTTCCCAACCGCTGTTCGACGCGGCTTTGGGCGTCAAGAACTGTGATGTTGTCGGGGTTTATTCGCACTTCGCTGATGTTGACCTTAACGACCTGACACTTACAAAGCTACAACTCGAGCGGCTGCTCACAGCGTTAAGGTACTACGAGGACCGCTCGCCTGCCCCCTTCTTGCGTCACATTGCTGCCTCAGGAGGCGTGCTTGCAATGAGAGAAACGCACTTAGATATGGTCCGTCCCGGGTTGATTACGTACGGAGTGTATCCAGGAAAGGGGTTTCAGGAGATTTTGAAGTTACAACCAGTGCTCTCACTCAAGAGTCAGGTCGTTTACTTCAAAGTAGTGAAGAAGGGGGCGGGGGTCAGCTACGGACATACCTGGTATGCACCGGAAGATATACGTGTGGTGACGATTCCAATAGGGTACGGTGACGGCTATACCCGACAGCTCTCGAATAAGGCCCACGTCTTGATTCGGGGTCGCAGGTACCCGGTTGTGGGAGTTGTATGCATGGACCAGCTGATCGTGAATATTGGGCAGGGGGAAGCCTATAACTCTGATGAAGTGGTCTTGATCGGCACGCAGGGCAACGAGCGAATCTCAGTCGAGGAGCTTGCAGAGCTCATGTCGACCACACCCCATGAGGTTCTTGTCCTCCTGAATCAGCGGGTTCCCCGAATTTACACCTAGGTTTGAAGAGCATCTGACGCTCTTTTAAACCGGCTTCGGATTTCGCTCTTCAAACCCCCGCTGGTGCCAGTACGGGTACACCGGCGTTGTCGCACTAGCAGAATCTAGTGTCGCAATGTGTTCCTTCGAGAGACTCCATCCGATGGCTCCTAAGTTATCGCGGAGTTGAGCCTCGTTCCTTGCACCTATTACAACTGTCGAGACTGTGGGTCGATAAGTAAGCCAATTGAGCGCCACCTGTGGCACCGTCTTACCGACCTCTTCTGCTACGGCAATGAGGGCATCGACTACCCCGTAGAGATATTCATCTGCTACCTGCGGACCCATGTCTGTAACGAGTTTACTATTAAGACGACTCGTAGCTGGAAGAGGCTGCCCGCGGCGAATCTTCCCGGTCAGGCGACCCCAACCAAGAGGGCTCCACACTACCGCGCCAACACCCTCGCTTATCCCAAGCGGCATCAACTCCCACTCATACTCACGGCCGATGAGTGAGTAGTACGCCTGGTGTGCTACGTAACGGGACCATCCGTATCGCTCGGACACGGCCAGAGATTTCATCAAGTGCCATCCAGAGAAGTTTGAGCATCCGATGTACCGGATTTTTCCGGCGCGAACTAAGTCGTCGAGGGTTGAAAGCACTTCTTCAACAGGAGTAACAGCATCAAAACCGTGAAGCTGGTACAGGTCGATGTAATCGGTCTTTAGCCGCCGAAGGCTTGCATCAACAGAATTGATGAGATGGAAGCGTGATGAACCGACATTGTTGGCGCCTTCCCCGAATCGAAAAGTGCCTTTTGTAGAGATGAGCACTTTGTCACGGCGTCCTTTGATGGCTGCCCCTAAAATCTCTTCCGCCGCGCCTGAAGAATAGATGTCGGCAGAGTCGAAGAAATTTAATCCGGCTTCGAGGCATATATCGACCATCTTGGTGGCTTCTTTTACGTCTGAGCTGCCCCATTCCTTAAAGAAGTCGCCTGCACCACCGAAGGTGCCGGTACCGAAGCAGAGGATTGGGACCATGAGGCCGGATTTTCCTAGTTGGCGGTGTTCCATGGGGGGCTCCTAAGGGATTACATTGAGGTGAGAAGTAGCATTAACGAACTAGGAGGAACAGATTTGACCTCTTCTTTCTTAGGCGAAGCAAGGTGGGTATAATCTCAACCACTAATACGAGAAGTTAAGATGCTTAAAGTTTTGAATCACAATCACCAATATATGGCCGCAGCCCTAAGATCGGGCGACGAAAGTGACTTGGCGCCGAGCCTGGCACAGCCAATGAAGGATATCGCACTCCCGAGTCCCAGCCGAATACGCAAGAGTGCCGTAAGTAGCACTAAGGAGACCCGCCAAGTTCTATCACCTCAATCCGCAGAGTCTGATGTTCCTACTCTGAAACCATCAACGAAAAAAGAGGTGCCCCTCAACACAGATCCCGTTACCCGGTTCATGGCCGATGCGAGTCAATATCTGCTCTTCACCCCCGAGCGGGAGCGAGAGATCGGCAGAGCTCTGATGGCTGCACGTACAGGGTATCTTGGCGAACTTTTAGAGAGCCTACCAATTTCTATCTACGCTTTGAATGTGCTGGGGCGAGTACTGGGGAAAGTGCCGGATGGTAAACTTAGAGCTGACCGTCACCTGATTTTTAAACAGAATGAGGGGAAAGCTGCACTGGCAAAAGGCGAGCTATCTTACAAAACGGTGAAAGCTCTTCTAGATAGAATTGCGCAGGCTCTCCCCACTACTCTAGATCAATCTCTCACGCCGGATTGCCAGCTTCAGGCGAAGCGCAGAATAGATCACAGTAAGGTTGTTGTACGGACTCTGCTTGAGGAGGTTCGATTTAGCGATAAAGTCGTTCGCGATTTCATTGATAGATTTCGTACCCTCGTCTCTCAGAGTGAATCGCGACTGGCGAAGGATTCATCACAGAGTGAAGTTCAGAAAGTCTTCAACGAACTTGGTGAGTCGCTTGAGAGCGCCAAAGAACGCCTTTCGCGCATCGACGAATATCTCCATTGTTACCGCGAAGCTCGCGAGGATGTAGTGAAGAGTAATCTTCGAATGGTCGTTTCGATCGCCAAAAACTGGACGGGTAATGGAATTTCGATGGAAGATCTCATCGGATACGGAATGCCCGGATTATGGAGGGCGGCAGAGAAATTTGACGTTGAGATGGGCTTTAAGTTTTCTACCTACGCCACTCGATGGATTAATCAGGGAATATGGCGGGCGGTTGATGAAACGGGCGAAGCTTATGATATTCCGGTACACATCGGTGCATTGAGGCGGAAAATTCTTAAGTGCCAAAGAGAAGCGGTAAGAAAAACTGGGTGCGCTCTCTCGGTTGAAGAGCTCGCCAAGGCCGCTGATTGTTCGATTGAGGACGTAGAGCTAGTGATGCAGCTCAACAAGAACGTAAGACGAATTGATGCTCCGTTCCGTAAGGGTGATGATGATTCTGGCTCGCTTGGAGCGTCACTTCCCGCCAAACTAACCTCAGTTGTGGAACAAGCAAGTTTTCGGGAGGTTCAGTCGGTAGTTCGCGGTATTTTAAATGAACTCGATCGGCGTGACCGTAAAATCTTGTGCCTGAGGTTCGGCATACCTGAAGATGAGACTCAGCAGGAGTACCCGGCGGCGATGACCTTGAAAGAGGTAGGCGACGTGTTAGGTGTGACACGGGAGCGAGTTCGTCAATTAGAGGCGAGGGCTCTTGCGCGAATACAAGAATTTGCGAGCGCCCATCGCACTCTCGGCGAGGAGATTGAGGAATAAGAGCTTGGTCACATCACAGCTTCTCCGTCGTCATTCGATTCTTCCACACCCACCTCCCACCCATCATAGCTCCCTTCCAGCTCCCGAGCCTTTGCATCGAGCAAAATAGTTTTACGTCCCAGAAATTCAAGACTGGGGACATCAACGTGCGAAAGTCGAACGCACCATAACTCCTCCGATGCATCATCTGGCTCATCGATTCCCGTCATGGCAAATCCGTTCTCTTGCGCCCACTCAGCAAATAACTCAGCTGCGTCTAGAGTAGGAAGAAAAGTCCAGTGTGAGATTGTTGTGGGGTTCGAGAGGTCAAAACCCGCATCCTCGAGGGCCACAATCAGATGCTGATCTCCGATCGTTCGCCACTCAGAGTGAGTAGGATACAGTTCATTCATGTACCGCTGATAATCGAGATCCTCTTCTTGCGCCCAGGTGAGATCGTATCCGTGTGTGCCCAGAAGCTGTTCGCTTATGTCTGCAAGCTTTTCTCGCTTCACGGTGCCGTATCCGTAGGCAGTAACTGAGCCTGCTAAAACGATGCGACCAACATATTTTACACCGGCTTCAGTCAGGCCATCAAACAACGCTTGGTCAAAGTTCTGGAAAGCATTGATCTCATCGGGTGAAATGAGACCATCGTCTGTTGGAGAGCGAAGTTCAACACGTGCTGCTACCCAGTGAGTAGAAGGGCCCGGAATCTCTTCTTTGAATTGAAGATCGGTCATAAGCGCTCCGACCGAACCGTCTTCATAGTAGCGAGTGAACAGAACCCAGTCTTGATTCATCTTGTGGCATCCAAAAAAGAGTAGGCTTTTAAGACAAAGAGTATCACTGCCATCGAACAGAAGTAAGTCCGGGGGAAAGTTGTGTTGATATGAAACATTCTTTGCAGCCGGATAGATAGTTCTTGAATAACCATAGATTCTCTGTATCTTTAAAAGCTATGGCTCTGTTCGTCATTCCGACATTTTTCTTTTCCCGTCACTCGCGGTCTTCGTGCAGCGAGAACTTTTCTGGACCCCTACGTCATTTTATCTACGTCAAAACGCGCCGCCTTTTGGTGCGCCCGGGGACGTACCTTTTGGAAGGCACGGCAACTAGTAAGCCGTATACGGCGGGCCATCATGGTGGAAAGATGCCGTCTACCGGCACAAAACGGACGAAAAATTATCAATTGAGTAGAAGCTTCCCGCACCAGCAACCAGCTAGCTGATCAATTCAGCCACCTAGCCGGGTGTTGGTACCAGGACTAAAGGTGAGAAAAGTGTTTTTCTCCTCATATCACGGCCAACTTTGAGAGTTTTTGCTCTCCCACTGCTATTTGAGGACGATGCCGCCGCTGTTTCGCGTTTCTAACCGGGAAGGAAGCTATTGAAATATTTTCTGCTACGGCCAACTCGTAGCGGCAACCGACGTCAAAAGGGAGCAAGTAATGTTCAACAAGTCGATACTAAAAGACGTACCCGAAGAGATATGGTGCGAGCGCCTTAGACTGCGAGTTCCTCGCCCGGGGGACGGTCCAGTGTGCAATGAGGCAGTGCGCGAGTCGCACCTCGAGCTAAAGGCGTGGATGCCGTGGGCGTCTGGTGATGAACCGCCGACTGTCGAAGAGTCAGAGCAGTTCTGTAGAAACGCAGCCGCGCAGTTCTTGCTCAGAGAGGACATCACATACCTGGTCTTCCTCGGAGAGACCGGAATGTTTGTAGGATCTGCGGGGCTACACCGATTCGATTGGAGTGTGCCGAAGCTTGAGATCGGGTACTGGTGTCGTACGTCACTTCTCGGGAAAGGGTATGCGACTGAGGTTGCTCGTGCTCTGACCGATCTAGCCTTTACCACGCTAGGCGCAGAGCGAGTGGAGGTGTTGTGTGATAGTCGAAACACCAAAAGTGCTGCCGTGGCCGAGCGTGCTGGGTACGAGCTTGAGTCAATTCGAGTGTCTGATAGCCGCGATGTAATCGGGGACCTTAGGGACACGAGGGTGTACGTAAAGACTCGGCGAAAGAGCGAAGGGTCATAGTCCAAAACCACCTGAAAGGGGGTTATAAAGCCCCTTTCCGCCAGTTAGGTCTGCTCCGCTTGGTTACAAGACTTGTTAGAGGTGTTATAAGCGCGACGCTCGTAGAACGGCCAGAGATAGGGCGTTTAAGCGAGTATCCTCAGGCGTAAAGACAAAAAGAAGTAGACATGATTCAGGCAACAGGGTTAACCAAGGCGTACGGCGACCAGATTCTCTTCGATGACGGCTCATTTGTAATCAACCAACGCGAGCGGGTCGGTTTGATTGGGCGAAACGGCTCCGGGAAATCGACCCTCCTTAAGTTGATCCTCGACGAAGAGCACCCCGATGACGGCACGATTTCAACCCCGCGCGGCTACCGAATTGGGCGACTTTCGCAGCACCTCACCTTTACCGAGAAGACAATTCTAGAGGAGGCCTGTTTAGGGCTTCCTCCGGATGAACGAGAAGAAGTATACCGCGGCGAAATCATTTTAAGCGGTCTCGGTTTTTCAGAAGAAGATATGTCTCGCTCTCCGCAAGAATTTTCAGGCGGATTTCAGATTCGGATCAATTTGGCGCGACTCCTACTCTCTGAGCCAGATATGTTGCTCCTCGACGAGCCCACGAACTACCTCGATATTGTTTCCTCAAGGTGGCTCGCCGAGGCCCTCCGTGAGTGGAAGAGTGAGCTCCTTATCATCACCCATGATCGCTCCTTCATGGACAAAGTGACGACGCACACGATGATGATCTACCGCGGCGGATTTAAGAAGATCCAAGGTCCGACTCAGAAGCTCCGTGAAGCCATCGCTCTCGAAGAAGAGGTGTACGAGAAGACTCGGCTAGGGGAGGACAAGAAGCGCAAAGAGATGGAGCAATTCATCGCGCGCTTTAGGGCACAGGCGAGTAAGGCTGCCCTCGTACAATCGAGGGTAAAGGCCCTTGAACGTATGGGTGTTAAAGAGGAACTCACCGACGAAGAGACCCTCGCTTTCGGATTTGCAAATAAAGTGTTCCACGGTCGCGCGCTCCTTGAGGCGCAGGAGATCTCCTTTGGATACACACCGGAGTTGCTTCTGCTTAAAAAGTTAAGCTTGCAGGTAGGGAAGGGCGACCGAATTGGCATCATTGGAAAGAACGGACGGGGTAAGTCGACACTGTTAAAAGTTCTTGCAGGAGAACTCACTCCTTCGCACGGTGCGGTCACAGTGAGTCCAAACACCGCGATGGGGTATTTCGGGCAAACGAACGTAAATCGGCTTTCAGGAGATCTCACCGTTGAAGAGGAGGTAACGCAGTCGCATCCTGGTATGAGTCGAACGGTTATCCGGGCGATCTGCGGAACGATGATGTTTGAGGGGGATAAAGCCCTTAAAAAGATAAGCGTCCTCTCAGGTGGTGAGCGCGCGAGGGTCCTATTGGGTAAAATTATCGCCACTCCTTCAAATCTTCTTCTTCTCGATGAGCCGACAAACCACCTTGATTTCGATTCGGTGGAGGCTCTTAAAGAGGCTCTGAAGAAATACGAAGGTGCACTTATTTTGGTTACCCATGAAGAGATGCTCCTTCGAGAGCTGTGTTCCCGCCTGGTAGTATTTCAGGGCGATGAGCCGTTTATGCTTGAGGGTGGCTACGATTACTTTTTAGAGAAGGTGGGCTGGGAAGAAGAAGGTGGGCCGCAGGTGGCGAAGCCTTCGAAGAAGAGGTAGCCCCTCACAGAGGAGAGTCTATTTTGCTATTAGAGATAGTACGGCTTCCGCTGTTGGCGACATCCGGCATCGCTTTACAACCCCGCCCTCGCAGGTACAGCTTGCGACGAAAAAACTACGGTGAACATCTAACCCTATGAAGACATCTTTGTAGGGAATCTGGTGAAGCTTGTGCAGGCGGATCTGTCACAGCTAGCAACGAAGAGGCGAGGGCTTTCATCATCGACTGCCGCAGCAACCGCAAGAACCGCAGCACCGCTAGAAGCCGTCTCAAAGCTGATGGGGAATAATTTTCTTGGCCCCGCACAGTGGAAATCTGCATTTAATGTTGCTGTAGGAGTAGTACCACCGCTGCCTGCCTCGCTTACCAAAGCCTTACTCGAATCAGCGTGTACGATAGAGCCTGGGAAGCGGGTTAAAGACACGCATATTTTGGTGCTAGTACCTGCTACGGTGAACGGGGAGCCGTATACACCGCTTAAGTTGGATGCGATGTGTGAAGGGAACGAGGGGTCTGGGGATGCGCTCATAGATCCTCGCTGGACAGATTGGAAGGATTTTCCCTTTGCGAGCAAGAGTCTGCCTGAGAGTAGGTGGGTGTTGATGCCACGCAGGGATCCTGATCCGCAAGTAATAGCCGAGGAGCAGCACTTTAGAAGCAAGAACATCTCAAGCCAAGCGAAGGTGCACGCCAAGTTCTACCCAGAGTACCGCGAGGTTAAGGCGTTGGAGCTTATGACGCAGGTAGTCTTGAATGATCTTGTGCACGGCGAGCCTCGTCTGCTACCCGACTACTATCTGCGCTTTGATGAACCAAACGCTGTTGGCGGTCTCGTCTGTCTTGGCTTCTTCGATGCTGGGGGCCTGTTCGTGAGCGATGCCCACGGCGATGACGACTTTTCTATTGTAGGGTGGTCGGTCGCGCGCTTGCTCGGAAGTTAAAAACTTGATTATTTGCTCTTGGATTATTGACTTTTGACCCTTG
>JAYVGZ010000460.1:0-6379 GCA_043771805.1 Pseudomonadota bacterium | reverse complement strand
CTCAGATCTCAGACTTACGAATATCACCTTCATCTGTGGCGATATCCTCTCGGTTAATCTCGGTTCCGATAGCTTCGACTTCATCGCATGTCACGGAGTGTTCTCGTGGGTGGCTCCGCCGATTCGTGAGCGGATTCTAAAGATCTGTGCAGAGCGACTTTCTCCACATGGAGTAGCATACATTAGCTACAACGTACTGCCAGGTTGGAGGCAGCGCGGTGTCATCCGCGATGTTATGACATTCGGTGCTTCGTTAGCAGGTAAACACCCACAAGGAAATGTCTCCAGTGAAGAGCGACTCAAGTCTGCCGCGCAGTTCCTGGCGCTCGTGTCATCGACAAGGCATGAGCCAAACGACAGCTACGGAACCTACCTCAAGGAGGCAATAGCGCGGCTACAGCACGCAGAGATGTCCTACCTAATCCACGAATATTTAGAGGAATACAACACTCCTTTTCTCTTTACTGAGTTCAATGCTGCGGTAACGACTGTCGGGTTACAGTACCTTGCTGATGCGAAGCCAGCGCTCATGTTTACTGATGACTTGGGTGGCGCAGCTGATAGCTTCTTGCGCGGGATAGGTGATGACCTAGTCAAGAGAGAGCAGGCGATAGATTTTTTTCGTAACCGGATGTTTCGAGAGAGCCTTCTTTGTGGAAGCTCAGCAAGGCCTCGGCGAAATATTGATTTAGCAGCCATGCGTTCGTTGTCGTTCCTTACGGAATACCGCAGCGCGGTGCCGGCACGAGACATCGCGCTGCAAGGGATCGTGACCTTTTCGAATGTCGCCTCGCAACGAGAAGTATCGGTTCAGGGCGGAGAACACGCGCGGGTTCTCGCGTTGCTCGGGGAGTTCGGGGCTGCAGGCGCACGCGGCGATCGTATACTAGAGTGCGCTCGAACAATTGGGGGTCTGCCAAAGCTTGGCGGGGCGCAACTCTATTCACTGTTGCACGGGCTGTGGCGCGGGGGATTTATTGAGGCCTCCTGCCTGCCAACACCTTGCTGCTCGGAAATGGTTGGCACTGTACGAGCTAGTAAGTTTGCTCGGCTGGTGGCGCAAAAGAGTGATTTTGTGCCGTCGTTGCTTCATCGAATATGTTTGCTCTCTGAGCTTGAGAGGGGTGTTTTGTTGGCGGCAGACGGGAGTCGAACTAAGGACGAGATCATTGACGGGGTAAGGGTTGGGGAGACAGATGTTCGGGGGGCAGAGGTTGTAGCTGCTGTTCAAAAATTGACTGGGCTTGGATTTTTTGTGAGGTAGCCTGGTAGGTACCTTCGAACTCTGGGAATGGGTTGGATTGAAATGGGATAGGGTATTTGCAAGTCGGGTTATCGAAGAGGAAAGTAGGTCACCTTAAAGCACTCTGTAAAGTGATAGTGACTTAGCGAGCGGATCGCTCCAGGGAACCGTAAACGTAGACGGTCAACATAAGCGAAGAGGTCTGAGTACGTGGCAACAACAACCTCTAGATCGACATCCCCAGGTGAGCCGACTCCGCGCACCGTATAGAGAAGCTCTTCAGTGGTCGCGGCGAACGAGAGGACCTTCTCTATTATTTTTGGCTTCGAGAGATCGAGCCGAAGAAAAAGTTTGAAATACAGAAAACCGGCAGCACCCCAAGCCAAGAGCGGTCTATACCCTCTAATAATTTTGCGCTCCTCAAGTCTACTTATTCGGTAAGCCACCACTTTGTCACTCGTCTTACATCCCTTCGCCAGGGCAGAGAACGGTTGACGTGCGTCGGCGGAGAGGGAGCGGAGAATCTCGCGATCCAACGTGTCTATTTCAATCGCTTCATCCGATTCTTCGATGCACAGCGGCTTGTGTGGTTGCTGAAGAAGCACTTGAGCTACCGGGTAGTGATTGAGCTGGTACACCTGACTTTGGTTGTGCGCCAATGCTGCGCTGCCTACGAGAGCGAGGAACTCGGTGGTCAACTTTTCGAACTGTTCAAGAGAGGTCGTCCAGAAAACCAGAACGAGATTGAAGTCTCCTTCCATTCGGTAGCACCACAGCACAGCGGGATTTCTGTTCGCGTATGCGCGAATACTTTTCATGAGGGCGGGGGGGAGGTCTGAGAGTTGGACGAAGAGACGACAGTACCGGTAGCCAAGGCGGAAGGAATTTATGACTGGGTAGAATCCTTGGATAAAGCCGCGTTTTTGGAGGGTTCGGAGGCGGTAGTCTAGGACTTGCTGGGAGCGGTCGAGCTGTTCGGCGATCGGTTTCATGCCGATGCGGGGGCCTAGGTCTAGGGCTGAGAGGAGGGATTTGTCTAGGTCGTCAAGTTTCATTGGAGTGCTACGGGATACATTATCGATACCAAGGAGTTTCGTCTATTAGATCTCCGCTCCACTACCTGTACGAACTCGATCACTTTGAAGCCCAGTCTTAAGACGATGCAGACTCATACCTCCGAATCCCCCGCCGCCAAAGCATAGCCACCCCAAACCACATCATGGCCGACGTCACGAGTAACAGGGGGAACTCCCACCATGCAGCTGTGCCGAGCATCGTGCGCATCGGAACGGCAACGACCGCCAACAGCGGAATCATCCTGCCGAGGAGTAATTGAAGGGACTGAGAGTAAATGAAATCCGGCCAACGTTGTAATTGCTGCGCCTGAATTCGAATAAAGTTCACCCCGTCACCACTGGTGGTCCAAAACATACTCATAGATATCAGCAATTCGACTAGAACCATCGATATGAAGGAGATCGTGAAGTAGACGGGGAAGAGTAGCCACTGAACAAAACTTATGTCGACGAAAAAGCCAAAATAGAACAGTAAAGCGAGATAGAATGGAAGAATAAGGAACGGCATAGGACGAATGATCGCGGTGAAAGTATCGAAGAGAGAACCTAGGGGACGGACCAAACGAAAATCCAGATTTCCACTCTTAAGCTCCGCAGCGAAGTTCCAGAAATTTGGGGCAGCAATAGCTGTGTGAAGTGAGCTGATCGCCTGGGTCCACATTATAAAAAACATGAAGTGTTCTCTTCCCCACGAGCCGATCTGTCCGATGTGTCGGAAGAGGATATCGGCTGAAAAATATGCAGTTAAGGTGAAACCGATATCCGTTATCACCGTGAGGTAGAGGCTCACGCGAAAACTCGTGAGTTTTCCAATGGCATTAACAAATTGCTGATACAGAACTAAAAGGTAAGGTCGCATCTAATTACATCCCGGTAGCTGTGTACATCCTTGTCCCCCGGCGCCAGACCATCGACGCGACCGCAATGAAAAAACCGGCCCACGCGAGCGCCTGAATCACATACCGCCACAGGGTATCGAGTGTGCCACCCATGAGGATGTGTATTGGAACAGATGCAAGCAGCGGAAAGGGGGTGTACGCAATCAGCTGTTGAGCCAGTGTGGGAAACAGCTCGATTGGAATAAAAGCCCCCGAAAAAAGCACCGCGGCAAGCTGCATAAACACTCGAAAGATCCAAACTTCGTCCAACCAAAAAGCTACCAGACCAATACAGAACTCTACCCAAAACCAGAGCATGCCAACGAGGACAGATAGCAGTATTCCGGCAGCAAAATTACTGAATAAAGGGATCGACACGAAACTACCGTAGAACAGGATCCCCAACGCTACGGCGGAGGCGATTACTTGCAAAAACTGAAACGCAAGGAACTCTGAAAAATGGTACTTCCAGAGTGAAAATGGGTAGAGGAGGAAACTCGTAATGCGTCCATACCGAATATCCTCAGATAGATTCCAAGAACGATGTGAGCGAGCAAGGAGGGTCACGATCATTCCCCAGATCTGGTACTGCAACATCCGGGCTTCGGAAAACCCAGCTATCTGGGCACTATTATTTAGTCGATAAACCGCCGCCCACACCGAGTAGTTTACAAAGCAGAACACTACGGTGGGAGCTAACAGAGTGAGAAGAAAATCCACCTTGTATGCCATGTACCTGGAGAGGCAGTTTGAGAGGGTAACACGCCACTTCTGAAATTCGATTGAAACAGTCATATCGACCCCTACGAACCTGGAAGCAGATCTGGATTCGACACGAGCGCCTTCAAGACTCGCTCTATCGGTAGCTTCTCAGTTGAGTAATCTATCACTGGGAAAGAATTAAACAGCTCTATTGAGACCTGCCGGAGGTTCTCCTCACGGATCCGTAGCTCTACCTTGCTACCATCGTCCTCCCACTGTGGATGCAACTCACTCCACATTGGATGATTGCGATCCACAGGGGCTGAGAAGGTGAGAGAAACGAATTTCTCCTTACCTAAGATCTTCTCAAAATCCTTGATCGGACCGTCAAACCGTTTCTGGCCGTCGAGAATAAGAACGATTCTTGGGCACAGGGCTTCAATATCAGCCATATAGTGCGACGTAAGGATAACGGTAACACCGCTATGTTTCTGATAGTTCTTGAAGAAGTCGCGCACCTGCTTCTGGGCGACGACGTCTAACCCTATTGTTGGTTCATCAAGAAAGCAAAGCTCTGGCTCGTGTAGCAAACAAGCCATGAGCTCCATCTTCATTCGCTCCCCAAGGGACAGCTTACGAAGATGAACATTGAAAAGGTGAGTCACTCCCAACATCGTCCCCAGCATCTCGACGCGTGATGCGAAGGCAGCATTAGAAAGTTCGTAGTAGCGCCGCAGTAACTGAAAGGAATCCATGGCGGGAATATCCCACCAAAGCTGGCTCTTCTGTCCCATGACCAAAGCTATTCGCTTTCGAAACTCTTTAGCTCGGTGGCTCGGCTCAAAGCCGAGAACCGAAACGTCTCCCTCGGTCGGTACGACTATGCCGGTCAACATTTTGATCAGCGTGGTCTTACCGGCGCCGTTTGGTCCCACAAGGCCGACGATTTCACCTCTCTTGATGGAGACAGAGAAATTTTCGACAGCGGTTCTTATCGAGCGTTCTGGATAAATTATTGCCTTCAGCGCCCCCTTAAGCCCTGGAAGCTTTTTCGTGGTAACGAACTCCTTTGTCAGTGATTCAGCGAAAATTGCAGCGGAGGACATCTTACTCCATGGGGCATGTATTGATGGGAGAGGGTAGCCCGCATCGCAGCATGGTTTTAAAATCTGCGGCGGGTAACCTGGCTGTTGGTACCAGATTACCCGTGACCTGCCCGCTTAGCCAGTACCACTTCTCATAAGAGTTTCCTGATTTTTCTGCCTATTAACCCATTTATAGAGGGCATTCCCCGTGAAGATGGGGGTGGAAATTTAGGAACGCACCTGCAGTCTGTGCCACGCACCAGACATAAGGAACTTTCGGCGCGTTGGCGTCGCTAATTTACTTTACTAGGATGCGGCGAGAACTCCCTCTATACGTTGAAGCCACCGCGCAGAATACGGATGCCATTCGGCGCTAATCCATCCGTCCTTACCTACCGCCTGCCAGAAATCTTTCGCAATTGCGGCAGACGCTAGGATGTAATTTTTATCTTGTGGGTCTAAAACCGGAAACGAGAACTTTAACGGCAGCACACTCTCGTTTGCGGGAGCACAACTCATCGGAAGCATATCGTATACGGGTGCTACCGAGGTAGGTTGACCAGGTGCGTTCCGGTGATCGCAGAAAAAGGAGATGTTTCCTGCATGCATGTCGGAGTTGCCTATTAACAAACCGAAGTAATAGAGGCGCATCACGAACTCGTAGATCTCTTGGGTGATTCGCCTGGATCCGAGTAAGGCTTGGGCGATATCTCTCCACGTTCCTATTACCCCCGTAAATTCGTTGTTTAGCGCTCGTAGCGAAATTATGGCCCGTCGTCCCGCTTCACTGGTGCGATCAAACCTTCGGAGTTCGAGGAAAACCCTTTGCTCACCAAACGTGATCGATGATTCAGCTGCTTGAATGCCATGATTGGAAAGGGTTTTGAGGGCGAGGTGCTCGCACATTAGTAGCTCGGCTCTTCTTCGACCTATCTCTGACGCTATTGGTGGGGAGAACTTAACGATAGCGGGTGCCATGTCGACAGTTGCGAGAAACTTAGGTTGTTCTCCACCGGCGGAGGAACCGGCTGCACCGTGACTAAGAACTTCGGCCACATATCTTTCAAATGTGATCGCATCTCTGATTTCGGATCTTGTTTCTCGCTTATTCCAGAGCCTAAAAGTGCTGCTTCCAACTATCGTATTTCCGATTAGGTCAGCTCCGTGTGTCGCCCAATAGTGCAAAGTATCGGTATTGGTCCAGTGTTCGACGTTCTCTGGATAGCCGGATTCAGGTAGCCGTTTTGCGATGACTCGCCCAAGAAAACCACTGGGGCGCGCGTCCTCGAGCCAAAAGGGAAATTCTATGAAGTATTCGGCGGGGCGTTCCGAATCGTCAGAGACAAGTACCGTTCCTCGCGGCTCAACGGCAACGAGAGTACCTAAAAAGTGGGG
>JAYVGZ010000459.1:0-16256 GCA_043771805.1 Pseudomonadota bacterium | reverse complement strand
GGTAAGTGTGAGCCTATTCGGAGTGGTCGTGAACGGCTCTCGCCGCTGGCTGGATCTTGGCGGCTTTAATTTGCAGCCGTCTGAGTTCATGAAGTTAGGTCTGATAGTGACGCTTGCCCGGGTGCTATCGAAGGCTCCGCCGAAAGATGGAACTGCTTACAAACTTGTTGAGATTTTGCTGCCATGTTTGCTCATCTTCGTGCCAATGGGCCTTATTATGAAGCAGCCTGATCTAGGGACAGCAATTTCCTTAGGGGTCGTTGGTTTTTCTCAGATTCTATTCGTTGGTATTCGCCCGAAAACTCTTGGGTTGATCGTGGCCGCGGTACTCTTGTTGTCATACCCTACTTGGCACCTCCTTCATGAATATCAGAAGGCCAGGATTTTGGTCCTCCTTGACCCAGAGAAAGACCTGCAGGGGAGTGGATACCATATTACCCAGTCGAAAATAGCTGTAGGATCCGGCGCCCTTTTCGGTAAGGGGTTTCTTCAGGGCACTCAGACCCAACTGGAGTTTCTCCCCGAGCACTCAACAGATTTTGTCTTCTCGGTGCTTGCGGAAGAGTGGGGATTTGTAGGGTGCGTAGGACTGATACTGCTTTTCTTTGGCTTGCTCGCCGCGATGTTAAGGGTCGCCACTCGTAGTCGAGATCTCTTTGGATGCTTGCTTGCGCTAGGGATCACTGCTCAGTTTTTTGCCCATGTCGTAATCAATATTGGTATGGTGATCGGATTGATGCCCGTGGTTGGTATTCCTCTTCCGCTTGTCAGTTATGGAGGGTCGTCGATGCTCTCGTTGATGTTTGGCCTCGGGATAATTCAGGGTGTTAGTATGAGGCGAATGGTGTTTCGTGGAAGTTGATCGTGAATCCCCGGCCCGTGAGCCTGAGGCAATCTTCCTTCATTCGAGGATAAGGAGAGTATGAAATTCCGATGTGATAAAGCCCAGTCTGTCGTTCTGACGGGTGTTTTGGTGATGGCGTTGTGCTGGATGGCTCCGATCTTGGCCGAGCCTGGTTTACCTAGTAGCACATTGCCGCCAGCAATGTTTTCTGCGATCTCAAGGGATCAGCTAGACATCTTTCTCGATAGTGTGCGATCGGGCGTACAGTTTGAACTCTCTTCGCCGAAAGAAACACAACGTATCGATCCAAACGTGGCAGGTATATGGGCGGGAAGTTCGACGCGTGTTGAAACGGATATCCGTCAAGTGATACTACGATTTCGGCGAAAGACTGATGAAGTTATCGCGGCCAGCCAGGTAGAGGGTTTTGATACGAGCACATTGTTGGAGCAATTCGACTTAGCCGTTGATCCAGGCGAACGGTGGTTCGTGTTTCAACACAGTAATGCCGAGCTCCGTGGTGATGCAGCGGGTTTCCGCTTCCGCTCTGATAAGCCGAGCAAGGGGACACGGAGTCCTTTCATTCACGGACAGAAGGAATCGAGCATTTACCTCGCAATTCCGCCTTACAAGGACCCCTCCACCACGTGGGGTATTCTCGTCTGCCCCCGGCGAATTGGGAAAAAGGTCGGGCCCGGAGGGCTAACTGAGTACGAGTTGAGCCAATCTCCATACGAGCTTTCTGAGGCGTCTTTTTCTTATTCAGCCAAGGCGGATGCAACAATGTCTACTGCAGGGCAAGATGGGCTTGTCAAAATCAACCTACAGCTCTCGAAATCTCTTCCAGAGACTGCCCAACCCATTGATCAAGCGATCTCTTCGGTGCCAAGAGCATCACTTAGCTACAAACCACAGACACAGATGGATTTTTTTCGATTCGCTCCATTTGACAAGGTGCAAGAGGGCGGCTTGTTCGAGGTAGCTATGGTCAATAAAGCGGGGTACGAGCGAAAGCAGTTTTATAGCCATGCGCTGTATATCCAGAAGTTCCTTGAGCCACCCCCTACGACGGTAGTCGCGGATGCCCACCGTGTACGTAGTGATACTGGTGAGTGTTACGTGGTCGTCGACTTTCGATACTCATGGACGGAGTATGTGAAGGGGGCAGCACCGACCTTTGTTAAGTGAGTCCTCCGGTACCCCCCTTTGAAATGCCCCTCGCTCTGAGGTACCCTGGCCAGTCTCAGAGACGAATTCCTTCCTGCCTCAAGGGGGTAATTCAACAGCAGGAGGTCCTATGGCAGAAATTATTGATGATGTTTCCCGAACCTTTCATGAGTACCTCCTCCTTCCAGGTCTAACAACGAGCGAGCATGTCCCCGGCAATGTTTCATTGAAAGCGCCGATTCAACGGTATCGCCCTGATAAGGGGATGGGTTTAGCATTGAACGTCCCGTTTGTCTCGGCAGCTATGCAGTCAGTATCGGGATCTGAGCTTGCTGTAGCCCTTGCCAGAAAAGGCGGGAGTGCCTTTATTTTCTGCTCTCAGTCGATCGAGTCGCAAGCGCAGATGGTTCGCCATGTGAAGGAACATAAGGCCGGGTTTGTGGAGTCTGATTCAAATCTTCCTCCGACAGCCACGCTTCGGGATGCGTTACAGCTGCGTCGGAAGACAGGACACTCAACGATTGCCATCACCGAGAACGGCGAGCGGCATTCAAAATTGTTAGGTCTTCTCACGAGCAAAGATTTCTGGGAATACAAGGACGATCTCTCCCAACCTGTGAGAGGTTTTTTTACTCCCCTCGAAAAACTAGTATTGGCAGAAGAAGGTGTCTCTCTGCAAGACGCAACAGCCCTGCTTTGGAAGAATAAAAAAGAATGTATTCCAATCGTCGACAAAGCCGGAGCATTAAAATATCTCGTCTTCCGCAAGGACTACTACGATCACCACTCATACCCAGATGAGTTGACCGATGCCCGAAAGCGCCTCTTTGTCGGTGCGGCACTGAATACCCACGACTACATGGAGAGAGCGGCTGCCTTAATCGAGGCAGGGGTTGATTGCCTTTGCCTTGATTCCTCGGACGGATACAGCGAATGGCAAGCGAAGGCTTCCGTAGATCTAAGGAACAAGTTCGGTGATACCGTTGTAATTGGAGGCGGTAATATCGTTTCTGCCGATGCGTTTCGATACCTCGTTGGAGTTGGACAAGTTGATTTCGTAAAGGTAGGAATCGGCGGGGGCTCAATCTGTATCACCCGCGAACAGAAAGGTATTGGTCGTGGTCAGGCAAGTGCTGTGATGGAAGTAGCCCACGAGCGTGATGCGTATCTGAAGGAGACTGGCGTTTATATACCGATCTGTTCCGACGGTGGTTTGAACTCTGATACTCAGGTAATAGTCGCTCTTGCGATGGGAGCTGATTTCGTCATGATGGGTAAGTATTTTGCCATGACAGAGGAAAGCCCAACTGCAAAAATTAGTTATAAAGGCGGGCTCTACAAGCCTTACTGGGGCGAAGGATCGAATCGAGCCCGCAACTGGCAACGGTATAAGCAGAGCGAGGCTTCGCACCTCATCTTCGAAGAGGGCGTAGACGCATATGTGCCTTACAGCGGACCACTCGAAGATAAAGTGAATGTCTCTCTCGCGAAGATGAAATCTACGATGTGTAACGTTGGCGTTTTGTCAGTAAAAGAGTTCCACCAGAAGGCTCGTCTGACGAGAGTTTCTGAAATGACGGTGGTGGAGGGTGGCACTTCGAACGTTGAGCTACTAGATAGACTTCAGCCAACAGTTGGGTAGTGCCTTAGGAGCTTCTCCATGTGGTTTCCGCCGTCGATTTTTGAGCTTTGTAACGAACTCAAAACTTGGGGTGTGCTGCCCCGCTTTGAGCCAGGGCATGTAGTAGCCCGTGGCTTCGCAGATCTTGGGTACGAGGAGTTTCAAGTTCTTCCCGGCCCCAAGATACTCTCGTTGACAGCGGGTACAATCAAACCGCTTCCGGAAGAACACATTCACCATTTCTTCTGGTTGCCGTCAGTTGACGAGAGCATTCAACTGCTCGAGCAGAGTGGCGCAGAGCCTCTTTCGTGTCAGCGAGTCGATAGACGCAGGTGGGTGGCGACCACAACCCATCGCGGCACGTCGATTTTATTTGAGGCGCGGTCTTTGTATGAGGCGTTGCTGCAACTTCTACTGCAGGTGAAACAGGCAGAACATCGCGGGTTGTCTTCGGGAGACCGCTCATGATTGAGAGATCAAAGATTATCTTAGCTTCTTCATCCCCGCGCCGAAAAGATCTCTTGTCGCAGGCCGGGGTAAACTTTTCGGTTGTTGTATCGGGATGTGATGAGACACCTCTTGAGGGAGAGTCTGCGCAAACGATGGTAGAGCGGCTGGCTGCGGTGAAGGCCCGGGCCGTTGCGGAGTTACATCCTGAGGAGTGGGTTATCGGTGCAGATACAACCGTTTGTATCGACGGACAGTGTTTAGGGAAACCGGAGTCGAGTGAAGAGGCACAAGCGATGCTGGGTAGGATCCAGGGAAGAACCCACGAGGTTTGGGGGGCGTTTGTAATACTGAATCTTCAGGAGGAGATTGCGGAAATTCGATCGTATTCTACCCGGGTAACAATGGCACCGATGACGGCAGATGTTATCAAGTGGTATGTCGCAACAGGAGAGCCAATGGATAAGGCGGGATCATACGCTATCCAGGGCCTGGGGCTACAATTTGTAGATTTAGTTGACGGGTCGTTTTCGAACGTCGTTGGGCTAAATATCTCCGCACTCATGTGCGAGCTTCATGCCCTGAATCTTGTGGAGGGTCGGTAAACCGATAATGCCAACCGTATCGAACCGTCTCGATGATGTTCTAGGGCGCATTCAGGCTGCGGCTGATAGAAGTGGCCGCAAGCGTGATACGGTAAAACTCGTTGCGGTTTCAAAGACGAAGCCTGTAGAGCTCATGCGCGAATATGCAGACGCGGCCACGGCTAGAGGAATCCCAGTCATATTTGGGGAGAACTACGTACAAGAATTTAAAGCGAAGGCTCCACTGATATCGATACACTCGGAGTGTCACTTGATTGGGCCTCTGCAGAGCAATAAAGTTCGGGATGCTGTTGGGCTTTTTTCGTTGATTCACTCGGTGCACTCATTCAAGGTTCTTGCCCTTATTGGGAAGGAGGCAGAGCGGGTGGGTAAGCAGCAGAGGGTTCTTCTTCAGGTCAACATCTCTAAAGATCCTGCGAAACAGGGATTCTTGCCGGAAGAGCTGCTATCAATGAACGAGTTAGGTGTGGTCGGGTGCGTCCCGAAGATTGAGGGGTTGATGGCAATTACGGCCCTATACGATTCTCCTGAAGGCTCACGGGGCGATTTTAAGGCGCTTCGGGAATTAGGAGAGAAGATGGTGACAGCTGGGGTCCTTCCGGTCCAGGAATGGGGGATTGAACTAAGCATGGGGATGTCAAGCGACTTTGAGGTGGCGATTGAGGAGGGCGCGACACTTGTTCGGGTTGGATCGGCCTTGTTTGGAGAGCGGTAGGCGTTTGTTCTCACTGACCGCCTAATTGGTACTGCCGTCTGTCTGGGGGGAGCTGTCGACGCGGGTCGTTTCGAATTGTAGTTGGGTGCCTCTGTAGCTAGGGGTAGTCCGAACGGTTTAGACCAAGTTGTCCCCTTTTTAACAGGGTGACCGAATCCTATTTTCGGCTGAGGTAGGTGTCTCTGAATTCCTAAAAGTGCGTCATAGAGGCTGTTTCGACGGTGCTTGGGATTCAGGCGTTTTTTGCGAAGCAGCTGCCGAGATAGTTGTGTCTGAGCAACGCGCGGCTGCCTTTTCAACTTCCGCTTTATTGAAGCGATATTTGACTTAGTACAACTCGAAAGGCAAAATATTCAAAAGATTTCTGAGTTTATGCTTCTCGCTAGGCCGAAAGTCTTGAATTTCGAAGTCAGTATGCTTAGTGACATCGTCTAAGGCACGGCGAGAGCTGCAACGCCGTCTGGCTTACGAGAGCTGTGTGGGCATCTCCTCATTGAGTGCGGCCCTTTCAGCTCTCCGTCGGACAGCTCTTCGTCGGACAACGTGCCTTAGTTTTTACGGGATAATGCGGTATGCCAATTTACGAATACGAATGTCCAGACTGTGGACGCTTTGAAGTAATTCATAAATCTACGGACAAACCGGTAAAGCTTTGTCCAACGTGCAAAGAAAAGGGGAAAGACCAGAAAGTTACCAAGGCCATGTCTGCGTCGGCTTTTCACCTTAAGGGCACGGGTTGGTATAAGACAGACTACAGCTCTGCTGCGTCCTCGCCGGGCGGTGAAAAAAAAGCACCGTCAACGGGCTCTCCAGCACCTGCCCCGGCAGCCGAGAAGTCTGACTCTTCAACTGCTGCGCCGGCTGCCGCGACAAGTTCCGAAGGCACCCCGGCTAAGGGCTCTTGTGGACCCGCTTGTGGCTGTCACTAATTAGAATTCCCCAATCTTTTTATTACGTCTCGTAGGGGATTCCGAGTTGCTAGCGGCCGCTGAGCGAACTGCTCAACTGCTGTAAGCGCGCGCTCCAAACTGTGACTTGACGCAGGAACCTCCGTAAGGTCAATGAAGCCGGCGATTGATCCTAGGCTCGCAATCGAGATGTAGGTAGCCCTCAGAGCGGTCGCTAGGTCCGGAGCTTCATCGACCGCGTTCAGAGATAGATCGAGCACCTCAAAAAGCCGCTGGCAGCTTTGGGCATCATGCTCAGGAATCACTAGATCGTACGCTTCAGACAAAAGTGACGCGAGGGTGAGTTTGTCAAGGTTACTGCGTACCTTCGTCAGGGAGTGAATTGGTGTGAATCCCTTTAAAGTGATCGCGCCACTCTTGTCCGCTCCGAGGGTCGCGGTTCCGCGATCGAACAGGTCCAGCGCGGCGGGGAATCGGCGCTTACTTCCCCGAGCATGTCTCGCAATCAGAGATAGCTTTCCGAAATCTGGGGTGAGGGCGTGCGCGATGAGGTCACTCTCCCTGAATGGCCGGACGCGAAGGATAATTGCAAGAGTCCGGCACTCTTGACCGGGCCTCAAAGTCGAATTGTGTGGCAAGGATATGTTCGTCACGTCAAAAGTTGAAAAAGAGCACAGGGGTGTTTATAGCATACACTCGTTTCGGATAGATGGCTTGCCAAGGCGCCCTAAGTTTTTATGAAGGCGGTTTTGGTAAGGCGGTGTCATGTAGGCAGCGTCGGTTCGGCGGTGTCGTTTAGATAGTGCGGTGATCAGGTCAGATGGAAGATGCTCAAGGCGAAAATAGCGGTATCAATTCAAGCGGCGACGGTGCTCATGACGGTGCTCATGACGGTGCTCACGACGGTATGGGCGACTTGGGTCAAGGTGCTAAAATAGAGCAAGAACAGGAACTTAGCTCGGAGGCGCAGAAGCTTCAGCAACCCGTAGAAGCTACTCAATTGGCAGCCGAGCTCACAACAGCGAAGGCTGATCTGGTGGAGTCACGTGACCGTTACGTTCGCCTGATGGCCGACTTCGAGAATTTCAAGAAAAGGTCCATTAAAGAACAGTCCGAGCTACTTAAGTACCAGGGCGAGCGCCTAGTCGTTGACATGCTCGAAGTGGTCGACAACCTAGAACTCGCTCTCAGCCACAGCTCGGCTGATTTTGAGAAGCTTAAGATTGGGCTTGAAATGGTCCATAAACTTTTCATTGAGCGGCTGGCGAAGTGGGACATTCGGGGTGAGTCGGGTATTGGCGCTAATTTTGATCCCCAAAAACATTCAGCCATTAGTCGGGTTCCAGGGGCCACTGCAGCGCCGGGGACCATCATGGGAGAATTAAAAAAGGCCTATTTCTACAAGGACAAGCTCATCCGCCACGGAGAGGTTGTTGTGGCAACGGAAGGCGAGTAATCACGTACAATTTTTTGGTTAAGAGGTAATTATGGGCAAAACAATTGGTATCGATCTAGGTACAACTAATTCATGTGTTGCGGTGATGGAGGGTGGAAGCCCGACAGTGATTGCTAACAGCGAGGGAAGCCGTACAACTCCTTCCGTAGTGGGCGCCAACGATTCTGGCGAGCGGCTAGTTGGCCAAATAGCAAAGCGACAGGCGGTCACGAATCCAAAGAACACGATTTTTGCGGTTAAACGACTCATTGGTCGAAAATTTGAGTCCGTCGAAGTGGCCAAAGCAAAGAAGGTTTTGCCATACGAAATTACGGCGGCACCGAATGGCGATGCTTGGGTGATGCTCAAGGGCGACGCCAAGAGCGCGCAAGAGATTTCTGCCATGATCCTCATGAAGATGAAGCAGACGGCGGAGGATTATTTGGGAGAGACGGTGACGGATGCCGTTATTACCGTTCCCGCCTATTTCGATGATGCTCAGCGTCAAGCTACGAAAGACGCAGGAAAAATTGCCGGCCTCAATGTCTCACGGATCATTAACGAGCCGACAGCTGCAGCGCTAGCATACGGCCTAGATAAAAAGCACGAGAAAACGATTGCTGTATTTGACTTGGGTGGCGGTACGTTTGACGTTTCCGTACTCGAGCTTGGCGATGGTGTTTTCGAAGTTAAATCGACTAACGGCGATACTTTTCTAGGCGGCGAGGATTTCGATCTAAAGATCGTTGATTACCTCGCGGATGAATTTAAGAAGGATCAGGGAATTGACCTTCGTAACGATACGATGGCTCTTCAACGGTTGAAGGAGTCTGCCGAGAAGGCGAAGCATGAGCTCTCCTCTTCAATGGAGACTGACTTGAATCTTCCGTTTATTACGGCTGATGCATCTGGTCCGAAGCATCTTAACATGAAGATCAGTCGTGCCAAGCTTGAGTCTCTTTGCGACGACTTGCTGAAACGGCTTGTAGAGCCATGTGTTACAGCTTTGAAAGACGCAGGCCTTGCGGCAAGTGATATCGGAGAGGTAATCCTTGTTGGTGGTATGACTCGGATGCCTGCTGTTCAGCAGAAGGTAAAAGAGATATTCGGGAAAGAACCCTCAAAGAGCGTTAATCCAGATGAGGCAGTTGCGATCGGCGCGGCAGTCCAAGCCGGCGTACTACAGGGTGACGTAAAAGACGTACTTCTTCTCGACGTTACACCTCTAAGTCTTGGTATCGAGACTTATGGTGGCGTTTTTACGAAGCTTATCGAGAAGAATACAACTATCCCCACCAGGAAGTCGCAAACTTTCTCAACAGCTTCTGATAACCAGCCCGCTGTTTCCATTCATGTGCTGCAGGGTGAGCGCGAGATGGCAGGTGATAATAAGACGTTGGGTCGCTTTGAGTTGGTCGGTATTCCACCAGCACCTCGTGGTGTACCGCAGGTCGAGGTTACTTTTGATATTGACGCTAACGGTATCGTGTCTGTGTCGGCCAAAGACCTTGGTACGAAGAAGGAGCACTCAATTAAGATCACGGCCAGCTCGGGTCTTTCAAAGGAAGAAGTCGAGCGAATGGTGCAGGATGCCAAGGCGCATACCGAGGACGATAAGAAACGACGTGAGACTGTAGAAGAGCGAAATAAACTTGATACTATGGTGTACGCCACCGAGAAAACTCTCTCAGAGTTGGCCGGAAAGGTTGCACCCGACGTCCAAGGGCCTGTGAACGTAGCACTCGAAGACTCGAAAAAAGCTCTTGAGAGCGGTGAGCTTGAGCGAATAAAGAGTGCGTTTGTCGCACTCGAAAAAGCGAGTCATAAACTTTCAGAGGAAGCGTACAAGCAAGCAAGCACGAATGGTGCTGGCGCCGACGGGGCGGCCTCTAACGGTGGTGCCGCTTCGAGCTCTGATGATAAATCTGAAGGGGTAGTGGACGCCGAGTACGAAGAAGTTCAGGATAACAAGTAGGCCTGATGCAGCCCGCCTGGGCACGGGCTGCGTGCATGCTCTAGCCTGAAAGCCACACGGCATTCAGGATGCAACACCCGGATGGTGTTGCCAAATCAGTGCGTTAGCGCTGATTTGTAGGGGGTCTTTGGTTGGACACTGTGTCGTGGCGAATCAAAGACCCCCGCTTTGAAAAATGGCCAAGGATGGCCATTTTTCAAAGGATTCTCATGTCTCGGCCGATTAGGCCGAGGTCTGTGAGAAATCCAGGTTAGGAGCGCGAGGATGTCTGTATTAGACATCCTCGTTGCTCCGTTCTGTTTGTAAAGCGCCCGCAGAACAGTGAAGCTCTGAGTGAGGATGTTGTGTCAAAACGCGATTTTTATGAAGTTCTTGGTGTCTCGCGTACTTCCTCTTTAGACGAGATCAAAAAAGCCTATCGAAAGAAAGCCGTCCAGTTCCACCCGGACAAAAACCCCGGCGATGCGGCGGCTGAAGAAAAATTCAAAGAGGCAACCGAAGCCTATTCCGCATTGAGCGATCCTGATAGTCGCGCTCGCTATGATCAGTTTGGTCACGCTGCCTTCGAACAGGGCGGAGGTGGAGGCTTCCATGGTGATTTCTCCGGATTTGAGGATATCTTCGGTGACGTTTTCAGCACCTTCTTTGGTGGCGGCGGGGGTGGTAATCGGAGAGGACGGGGTAGGGCAGGCAGTGATCTTCGCTATGACATGGAAGTTACCTTCGAGGAGGCAGCCTTTGGTTGCGAGAAGGAAGTAACGATCGGTAGACGTAACGCCTGCGAGGCATGCTCGGGAAGTGGCGCTGCAAAGGGTAGCTCGCGCGAGCGATGTTCTCAATGTGAAGGGCAAGGGCAGATTCGGATTCAGCAGGGATTCTTTACTCTAGCGCGAACGTGTCACACCTGTAATGGAGCAGGCGAAGTAGTAAAGAACCCTTGCACTGCTTGCTCTGGCTCAGGGCTAAAGGTGAAGGAGTCAAGACTCAAGGTAAAAGTGCCAGCAGGTGTAGACCACGGACAGCGCCTGAAGGTGCGGGGGGAGGGTGAGTCAGGCGCAGGTGGTGGACCAAGTGGTGACCTCTACGTTCAGATAATGATCAAAGAACATGACTTTTTTCAGCGACAGGAGAGTGAGCTGATCTGTGAGGTGCCTATTTCCTATGCAGCCGCGGCCCTTGGGGCCGATATAGAGGTTCCCTCCCTTGAGGGGAAGGTCAAGTTGAAGATCCCGTCGGGCACGGCATCTGGGAAGGTCTTTAGACTGAAGAACAAAGGCATTCCTGTACTGGGAAGCAATCCGCAACGTCGGGGCGACCAGCATGTAAGGGTCTACGTCCACGTACCGAAGAAGGTTTCTGACGAAGAGAAAGAGCTTCTGGAGAAGCTAGCGGCGATTCAAGGCACAACTATTGATGAGGCTGGGAAAGGTTTTTTTGATAAGGTAAAGGACATCTTCTCGTAGCTCGCCAGTGTCGTTGATACTTTTCTGTCCCTTGAGAGTCGGTGCAACTTACGCAATAACCTACTCATGCATCCGACCTTTCTGCAGCGCTCTTTGATTGTGGTTCTTTGCGGAAGTATCTTCGGATGCGCCGACACTGAAATTCGCCCCGACTCCCGGCACACTAGGGAGTTTCCCGACTATTCTTATCGTGAGACAGAGTCCGTCAAGGGGTCTCGCTCACTACCGTGGGAGACCTGGGCCCCCTTTCAAGACTTAACCGGAAGGCGACTGGTAAATCCTGATCTCATCTTAGGGGATGAGCTTCTAAAGAAAGGTCAGCGGCGACTTGCGCTCGACGCCTACATGAAGACAGTCGGTGTACGAATGTTGCCACATGAGGAGGAGGCTGCAGCCTTGCGCCTTAGCAGTCAGTATCTGGCTTTGGAACAACCCAAGAGAGCGCTTGCCACCATCAGTTCTTACTTCAGAGAGAAAGGTTTGGGGGAGGAGCAGGTCGACCTAGCCTTTTCTTTAGTGCTTGCATTTGCCTACGGGCGACAGGGACAAAGTGACCAAGCCCTCGCATGGTTTTCGAGGGCCTATCGGCAATCCAAAGGAAATGGCTATGGGGCAGACGTATCGCAAAAAGGAATTGCACTCTATGTGGGCTCGTTGAGTCAGAACGGGTTTGAACAGGTGGCGATCAATTGGCGAACCGATGCGTTCGTGAACGAGGCCGTTGGTAAGGAACGGCTGCGGAGGGCATCTCGGTCGTACGACCCCGATGATGTCAGGTCGGATAAGCCGTTCTGGGGCAATTATGATTCTCTTGACGTAGAGGTAGCCCCGTCGATAGCAGTGGACTCAGGTGCGCCAACAACGGGCCTGATAGGCCTTGTCTTAAGCCTCTCCGACCGCTTCGGATCCTTGGGGCGCGACACCCGTCAAGGCGTCGAACTCGCCGTGCTCGCTGATCATGAAACACCACCTTTCCGGGTAGAGGTACGTGACGTTGGAGCAGATACGGCCGGTGCTTCAGCGGCCGTACGGGAATTAGTCGGTGGGATGCGTGCTTCGGTCGTCGTAGGCCCGCTTCTTACGGAGGCTGCTGTCGCAGCGGCAGATACAGCTCGCGAACTTGGCGCCCCACTGATCTCTTTCTCAAAGAGCGAGTCGTTTCGCACAGGGGGTGGGGTGTTTCGATTAGGTGCCACTACCTCGAGTCAGATCGATGCACTTCTGAACGTAGCAGTGGGCGAGTTTCGTCTCTCGAAATTTGCGGTGATTGCCCCACAAAATGCGAATGGAACCGAGTACCTTCAAGTAATGCGTCGTAAGGTAGGAGCACTTGGAGCTACGCTTTCTTTTGAGGGTGTTTACGGGAGTGCAGATGACGCAACGTTCGCGCAGCTTGCGGGCCAGCTGGAGAACTCAGGAGCAGACGCAGTGCTTCTCCCCGACACGATTGAGACGAGTGCACGGTTCTTATCAGCCCTTAGTCCGGCAGCAAAACGTCGCATTCGACCATTGGGTACGGCACTCTGGGATAGCGCAATAAAGATCGCAAATTCACAGGCGGTCTTTGAGCGAGCTCTGTTCGTCACACCATTCTTCCCGCAAAGCACCCGGCCGGTCGTGAAGCAGTTTATAGATTCGTACCGAGGGAAGTTCCAGAGTATGCCGAACTTCCTTGCCGCGCAGGGGTTTGATGTCGGGACCCTGGTAGTGAATGCTCTTCGTCAGAGCCTTCGAGATAACACCCCTTTTGCAGAATCTCTGTCGAGGCTCCCCCCTTACGACGGGGTAACGGGTTTCATTTCATCGTCGGCACCGGGAGAGCTAAAGCGATTGTTTTATGTTGTAGAAGTGACGCGTGACACGTTCTTGGAGAAAGCTCCTGCGGGAGACCCGCAAGTTACTCGAGAGACGATTACTTATCGTGGCAATCAACAAGTAGATCCGCGCACACAGCAGCTGGTTCGAGATCCTGAGGCCACCGTTGCGAGCGGATATTAAAGAAAGTTTATCTTAAGGAGATACATGGCACGTAAGCAGCCGAGGAAGAGAGTAAAAGAGACATCCCAGCCGATGGTTGAGAATCCTGAGTCGATGGCTATGCCAGAGTGGTTACCGGTGCTTCCTGCAAAAGACATGATCCCTTTTCCTTCAGTAATGATGTCGCTCTACCTAAGTCGGCCCTCAAGTATGCGAGCGATGGAGGAGGCGATGGCGGGCGATAGGCTCGCATTTGTTGTTGGTCAAAAAAATCAAGAGGTCGAAGATCCTCGCGGGCGAGATCTTTGCAAGGTTGGAGTGGTCGCCCACATCGTGCGCACGCTGCAAGTGCCGGATGGTAGGTACAAAGTTCTGTTGCAGGGGTTGGTTCGCGCTCGTGCAATTCGGATTGACGATGGTAAGCGCCATCTTCTAGCTAAAACCGAGCCGATGCCTTCACTCCCTATCAGGAAGCTATCGGCCCAAAACCAGGCTCTTATTAATCGTATTCGAGAGAATCTCCAAGTTCTAGTGGAGTACGAGCATCTTCCAGAAGAGATGCTTATCGTGACAGAGGAAGTTCAAGACCCAGCTGTACTGACGGATGTTATTTTGGCCCACTACAAATTGGAGCTTCCGTATGCGCAGTCTGCGCTCGAGGAATTGGATCCATTGAAGCGGCTCCAGATGACGGATGCTGCGATCACTGACGATCTCAATAAGTTTATCTTAACCGAAAAAATAAGAGATAAAGCGCAAGTCGAGATGAGCAAAGGGCAGCGCGAATACTATTTGCGCGAGCAGATCAAGCAGATCCAGCGTGAGCTAGGAGATACCGATGTTTCATCAGAAGATCTACAGGGGCTTAAAAGTAAGCTGCTTGCTTTGAAACTGCCGCTACAGGCGAAAGAAGAATCGTTCAAGCAGTTGAAGCGACTAGAGCGCATGAGCCCAGAGTCAAGTGAGTTTGCCTTACTGCGAACCTACCTCGAGTGGATTACGGATCTACCGTGGAGCATAAAGACGAAAGATCAACTTGATCTGAAGAGGGCTAAAATTGTTCTGGATGATGATCACTTTGGCCTTGATAAGGTAAAGGATCGCATTCTCGAGTACCTGAGTGTTCGGGCACTTAACCCAGAATCAAAAGGGCCTATTCTTTGTTTTGTAGGGCCGCCTGGTGTTGGAAAGACCTCTCTCGGAAAATCAGTAGCACGTGCACTAGGTCGAAAATTCTTCCGTATGTCGCTAGGCGGTATTCGCGATGAGGCGGAGATTCGTGGTCATCGGCGAACGTACGTAGGGGCGCTACCCGGCCGAATCATCCAAGGTTTAAAGCAGGCTGGTAGTAACAATCCAGTTTTCGTCCTCGATGAGCTTGATAAGGTAGGGGCAGATTTTAGGGGAGACCCCGCCTCTGCGCTTCTCGAAGTTTTGGACCCGCACCAAAATGTCGAGTTCAGCGATCACTATCTCAACGTTAACTTTGATCTTTCAGGGATACTTTTTTTGGCAACTGCCAATACCCTTGATACGATCCCTGAAGCACTTCTCGATAGACTTGAGCTTCTCTTCATCCCTGGGTACACGGCACATGAGAAGTTAAAGATTGCTACACGGTACATTGTTCCGCGCCAGCTCGCTGAGACAGGACTTACCGCACGCAAGATCGAGTTCACGGAGGAAGCATTGCAACTCGTCGTTGATCGATATACCCGCGAGGCTGGAGTTCGTAGCTTGGAGCGCGAGATCGGCGCATTGTGTCGTAAAGTTGCCCGCGAGGTAGCCGAAAAGAAGAGGTTTGCACGAGTGGTTTCGGCAGAGCGCGTTACGCAGCTACTTGGGCCAACTAAGTACGACCCCGAGACCACTGAGCAGAGAGAGGCCGTGGGGTTGGTACGTGGTCTGGCGTGGACGATGCACGGCGGCGAAGTTATGCCGATTGAAGTTTCTATCGCACGCGGAAACGGTGGGCTTACGCTAACAGGGCAGCTCGGGAGTGTTATGCAGGAGTCTGCTCAAGCGGCTCTTTTCTACGCGCGAGCAAATGCATCGGTGCTTGGCCTGGACTCGGAATTCCATTCGAAGTTTGACATCCATGTGCATGTGCCTGCTGGAGCCACACCGAAGGATGGACCTTCGGCCGGCATTACGATAGCGACTGCACTTCTGTCGGTGTTGTCAGGGCGTAAGGCGTCGAAAGATATCGCGATGACAGGAGAGATGACGTTGCGCGGTAATATCCTTGCAGTCGGCGGATTGCGTGAGAAGGCGCTGGCAGCTCTGCAGTACGGGATCACAAAGGTTATTATTCCCTTCGAGAATATGAAGGACCTTGAAGAGATTCCTGAAGAGCAACGAAAACAGATTCAGTTCATTCCCGTGAAGCACATTAGTGAAGTATTTGAGCTTGCACTGCAACGACGAACGAAAAAGTCGATTGCCACGAAACGTTCTACGGTGAAGCCGATAGGTGGTAAGCGTGGCGCGGCCAAGCGGGCTCATCCTCAAAGGGGGAAGGGTAGGGAAGCTGCAGTATGAGGAAAATCTTCATTCTGTGCGCAGGGATTGTTGGGTTGTCTGTAAGTGGGGCATACGGAGATCTACGGTGCGCATACCTTAGCGACGAGGGAGAGGTTGAACAGGTAGATTCCATAGAGAAGGCTCCGCCTCGTTTTCGATCGCGTATTGTATGCGCCGGTGGTGATAGCGGTATCCCCAGCCCAGAAGATGTAGAGCTCGAGGGCACCGTAAGAACAGCCTCGTTTGTTACGGATCTGGGGCCGATAGATGTAAAATGGCCCCTTTCCGTTGAGCGATGCTTTGGGAGGAGCCCCGCACGTGCCGTGGCTGATGCCGCGACAACAGTCAATAAGGCCCTCGCGTCCGCTCGATTTCCTCCAGAGGTAAAGAACGGAAGCCGAAGGTGGACACTTGCGTTTACTGATCGTGCCGCCGCGCTAAAGCAGTTTCCCGCAGCGTTGACGATCGGCGGACACCCTGGTTTTATGCTGCCACCGAATCAAATCTATCTGATCGCTGATTTCATCTCGCCCACCTGCGATCAAACTGGAGTTGCCGATGCAGTGCTCACTCAGG
>JAYVGZ010000458.1:0-5285 GCA_043771805.1 Pseudomonadota bacterium | reverse complement strand
AGCCAAAGCTACGTCGAGGACTTTGTGACCGAGGAGCGTCGAAAGATGGGCCAAAGATGGGTGCGATATGTCAAAAGATTTGTGTTCCAGTGTACTAGGCTATCGATGGAGGTTGCCTTACAGCACCTTGTCAGGTGCAAACCCGAGAAAAGTAAGCATTTCATGGACTATTGACGTTACCTCGGGGCTCCACGTCTTGGGATCGCTCCGCATGGCAGTAATGTCATCTAACATCAACTTAGTATTGTACCGCGCTCCGGAAGAGGCTGATTCTATCGCAATGCTCTCCTCTGCCGAGTCATAGAAGAACAGGGCAGCGTCAGCCCGAGAGCTTCTGACGTACGCCAGATAGGCATTTGAAAGGACATCTTTCGAGGAAACAACGAGATGGATGGTGGGAAGCACCGTTGCCACGAATCGATCTACCGCGGCGAGGGCGTGGACAGCCGAAACAAAAAGTTCACGGACATGCGCCTCCTCAGAGCTTGAAAGGCTTTGTATATCGGCTGTTTGAAACCGAGCAGTGAAATCATCCTTACAGATCTCCCACAAACTAAGCCCTCGAAACTCGCTTCGAACGAGCTCGCTGCGGTGAACTGAGGCTATCCATTTCGTGCTCTGGAGAACATCATCCGCCAAAATAAAGGATGACACGTCCTTCGATTTTACTGCTGCCCACTGCGCAAGGGCTCTCTGTTCACTGATACACCGAGCGCATGAGAAAAGTGTGCGGTTCCAGCTGTGTTTTTGGTCGCGAGCACAGGCGGAAAACGCGCCGTCGCACCTTAACTGAGTAACGTCAGCGCCAGACTTTAGAAGGTAGTTTGTTACAAGGTAGAGTAACCCGGCCTCTCGAGAAAAGTTTCCGTAAGGGGAGAAAACAGCTAGCTTCATAATGCACACACAGATACAGGTCGCTTTGATACGGCGTCACGATACAATATGAAATACCCGACACCACTCTGGTGAGAATCGTTAGCCTGAACTCGCAGCCCCTGAGAATGAGGACCATGGGTGGAAGGTGCGGCGTAGACAGCCTCAGCCCTCACTAGTCCCCATCCAGATTCATGAGGAGCACTGTCTCGAAAGAGTGCTTCTTCAAGCGGAATCTCTAAAGTCGACTCGGCAGCAACTGTACCGAGTTGTAGCGCTACTCTTGGTTCAGCAGCGTTACGGTGTACATCAGGCTTTACGATCTCACTCGTAGAGTTCACCACGACGAGCGATGAGACGAGCGATGAGTCCTGAATGGCGACACCAGAGCTGACTCGCTTTCGCTGCAAAGTGGGCGCACTGCCGGATGAACCGGCCAATGAAGAGCTCTCTTGAATCACGTCAGAGGAAGTCTCGGCATCGGGCAGTAAAGACGGCTGAAACGAGGACAGCCCGTACATAACCGAAAAGTGCGGGGAAACCAACTCGACTACGGCTTGGGAGGAAAGCAGGTTTATCCGCGAGGGTTGACAGGAGAGCTGAACTGCAAGGCCAAAGATGCCCGAGGTATCACTCTTTAGAGCGGGGAACGCGTCTTCGAGGCGCACGCCGTCCGGCTGACCGAGTCGACCTCCATCGAGCATCACTGATTTTTTATCTATCCCTTTACCGAAGAGGGTCAACATACATGAAATTGAGAATGGCCCGGTGCTTACACCAGCGGAAGGAAAAAAGTGAACGCGCGTCTTTATTGCTGCGCTCGAAAGACAAAACCCATATGTGTTCACCGTATTCGCGGAAAGTGTGTCCATAGTATCCGTGTAACTCTCTTAAATCTTAGCTGGGTTGCGCCGCCCACTAACCTACGACGCGATTTTTTTTCTGGCTTTTTCCTGGCTTATTCCTGGGGTCAGCGTCACCCAGAAACCAAGCACCTGTACTGGTCAGCCTCAATCGATTCTCCCGGAACTCGCTCCACAATCAGACACGAAATACAGGCTTGATGCCGGGCAGTGACCCGAACGTATGCCTGGGTGTTCCCCTTCTCCCAACTTCGATCGTCTTGAGAGGCGAGGAGCTCTTCCTGAACCGAGACCAGTTTCGCCCCGAAGGGTGCGATGGCGAAGTTCCATTCCGGCGACCTGTTTCCGTAGAACAAGCGACAGGAAATCTGTGCCGATTCACCACCTGCATTCACGAACGCCAGCATCTGCTCCTTCTGAGCGGAGAGAACAAGGGGAATAAAAGAGCTCTCCCTAGACCGAACCATTAGTGGGTCCTGGACTAAAGCAACCCCTATTCCGTTTGACAGTCGACACAGGTGTCGTGTGCCGGCGGGAGACGTAATCGATAGGTGAGAGTGCTGAACGCCCGCCTCTACCTTGATACCTGCCATATAAGGCTCCAGCTCAAGGATTCCAACTTCATTTGCTGGAAAGGCGATTTCAACGGTATTGGTTTTCGCTCCGTCAGCATCGAAGAAATCGAGCGTTGTGGAGCATGATTTTACCTCGCGAAGATCTAGAGCAGCGGAGGCGCGGATTTCGGTGGCCAAACTCGGTACAACAAAAGGAGGTGGGGCTACAAAAACTGTAGAAGTAAAGAAGGGCTTCCCCGCAATCCAGAAATGGCTTGTTACATCTGGTCCTGTCATTGATATCCCTTCTCTTTCTGTAGAAGCCCCTATTTCTAAAGAGCTCTTTTTCTGGCGACCTGAGGACAACGACTGATGATAAGGTGTTGCATCATCGCTCCCCCAACCGGTGGGCTAGGAAACCCACCTCACATCTATTTCGTCCACCTAAAACAGCTGTTCTACACTAATGAAGAGTGCCCTAAAAGGTAGTTTTACGTCTCCTTTGAAAATCGATGAGTTGACGCCTCGCGCCAACGGAGTGAGGCGCATTTTTCAACCTAAAAGACACAAAATATCGCGAAGTATATCGATATAATAGAGGTTAAGGTGAAAACCCAGGATGCCGACAGAAGACACAAGGATTGCCATGTCGAAAGCCGAAGAGCGAAAGAAGAAATTTCAAGTAGATGAGCGTCTTAAACGGCTTCAGCTCAGCGTTGCAGCAGGCATGGCCCTGTTTACATCGATCGTGCTCGTCATTATCTTCGGTGGAGACCTCACCGAACCAGCCCGAGACTTCTTCGGATTAGACTACTTCCTTGCCGGCCAAGACGGCGTCTACGCCGACTGCTCCAGAGCAGAGAACCGGTACAATAAATTTTGTCAGGCTCACTACGGCAATGCTACCCGCAGCCCCTCAAAACCATTAACTCCTTGGGACAGACCGGGCGACAGCCCTCCGTTTACGCTTTACGACCAGTAGCTACTGCGCACCTGGACTGGTTGGCTCGTTGCTCAGTACATCACCGAGTATCCGACCACCGATCTCAATTCTAGGTTTCCCCTCACCGGGTGCCTCTTGAAGCTTCTCTTCAGGTGCGCCGCGAGGGGGGGTTGGTATTGAGAGGCGTGCTGGACCCTGTCGCGGTGCCTGAACCCCAAATTCGGATTCTTCGAGTTCCCACTGCCGTCGACGAGCAGGATCAAACGGATTAGTTGGGTAGGTATTAAGGCCGAGGTGCCGCACAGGAATACGCTCGAGTGAAGCAGGGATAGTTCCGCCTCGCAGAAGCTTCGTGAGTTCAGCAGTTTTACTCATCTCTACAGAGCCAGCTGACAAAACCCTTGAACTTGCTGGATCCACCAGGCGTGCGTTGACGTACACTCTTTCCGGTGAAGAGACGTAGGTTCCTACCACAATTGCCGAGAGATTCCTTTCTGGCCTTACTGCCCGTACATCTCGTGACAAAGCGAACTCACCGCTGCTATCAAGAAACTGAAGAGCATCTGATTGGCGGAGTTCGATCACATCAAATCCGTGCATGGTGAGCTCACTCATCAACTGTTCGGCGTACATTCGCCCAAATGTGGAGGTGGTGTATAAGTCGTCGATGTTTACGAACGTCGTAACGCCGATAGGACCAGTCGATGCACCGCGAAAATACCGGTCGATCTGTGTCGCCAAGAAAGCTGTTTTGAACCGCCCTGGGCCGTAGTTATCGTACTCTCTTGTGGGTATAGGCCAGTAAGACGGCATATCATGGTAACGAGGACTGCACCCAGTCACGACGGCGAGGAAGGCGATAGTTGCCGCTAGTAGCCCATAGTGGCACGCTCCTTGAACTGTTCCTGGAAGTGCTGGACGAAGAACTGCTCGATACATTGACCGCACTATGCGTCGAGCGAGACCCACGGGAGACGGAGTAACCATAGTAACCTCATGCAGATAAAGAGAACTGACTCGCCATTCTGGTACCTTTCACAGCTCCGCCGTTCCTTCGCAGATCTGTTGCTGGTCAGCGTCATCCTTTTGACACTTGTCACAGTTACAACTGGCTGCGCCATTCTCGGACGCCACGCTGGAGAGACATGCAATACTCGCGCCTACGCACGTACCGACTTCGAGAGCTTTATAAGTACGCGATTTGCGCGCAATAGCCCTGTGCGGGTGGCGGTAGTTCCATTTGTCACTCAGGCAAATCTTGCCGCTCGAGACGATGAGCAGCCGGGCCTTGGAAACGAACTTGCCTGGAGTGTTCAGCGGGAGCTAGTAGGCTCAGAAGTGCTGCCGATAGTGGAGGTATTTAACCGCCAAGACTGGCCCGGAAAGAAAGCGGAGTTTTTCACCGGCAACTTTGGAGCCCTCGCACGTGCTAAGGATGCGGGTTATGATTTTGTTCTCGTTGGGTATATGGATCCGATAAAGCGAGTCGATACGTGGGTCATTCATACAAAGTTGATCGAAGTGGAATCAGGAATCTCGCTCTGGTACGGGACATCCACCATCAATACGATTCGAAGGGATATGCTTGAGGTGAGTAGCACCCTGGGGCTTACAACTCGGAGGCCTGATCTGTTGTATGGGCCACAGATGTTGAGTGAAGCTGCTCGGTGCATTGCATTCGACATGTTACATGATCCACTGGGCTAACTACGCTGGGCTCCTAAGTTCGTCATTGGGACACCTCAAATTGCGAGGGGAAGAGTGTATAAAAACTTGCTAAGGGTTGGGTTTAGCACTGGAGTCACCGTCATCTCGAGCTGAAAGCGAGAGATCCACTCCATATCAACCAAACAACTTCAAGCGACACAGCTCGATACTATCCCCATGTCGAAAGAAGGACATGGGCAGTACTCATCCGAGACTAGGCGCCGCCTGGCTACTTCTTTTTTCCTTTTGCTGGCGATGCTTTCTTTTTGACTGGGAGCTTCACCTTTGCGGCCGCTTTTTTCACAGATACTTTTTTAGAAACCTTTCGAACCACAACTTTTTTCG
>JAYVGZ010000457.1:0-5150 GCA_043771805.1 Pseudomonadota bacterium | reverse complement strand
CATCTTTCGACGCTCCTCGGTCACAAAGTCCTCGACGTAGCTTTGGCTACGCCTGCGGCTTTGCTTACTCGTCGCGTCAGCATATGGACCAAATCTGGGTGCGCTAAGTCAAAAAATTTGTGTTCCAGTGTACTAGTGCTAAGTGGGCTACCGGGCGGAGAAAAAGGGTAAATCGAGACGGAAAAGATGGTGCTCGATTAAGTGCCTACCGCTCGCATTTTCGAATCCTGATCCAAATTTCGTAGCAGTCTTCATTTGAGGCTCCGGTCGAAGTTTGAATTTGTTCGTTCTAGTCGCAGTTCGAAAGCCTTCCTCACTTGTTTCCAACAAGTATATCTTTGTTCGAGCCGAGCATGTAAAAAACCTCGTCAATTCCCAGGAGGTCGTTCGGAAGTTTCATGAACCCAGCCTTTACAAAGCCCCTCTGGGCGAGCGATCTGCTTTTGAACCCAGCCTTGATTCCACGCGCGGTGGCTGCAAACCTCCACGCTGCGCTCCGAGAGGCGTTTGATGAGCCCTTCAACGCCCGTGATATCGTCTGCAATTTGAGGGGCTCCACGATAGTTGCGCTCTACCGGCGCTCCGATAGGAATAAAGTTATCGTTCGAGTGAGTGTCGAGACGGAGCACATGACCCGCGTGGAGGCAGTGTTTCGCCGCTACCCCATAGTCGAGGCGTGCAGCGTATCCATCGCCCCTCCGCGAGAGGGGAAGGTCACAACTTGTGACGTCATGGAGCAAGTTCGAAAGATATTAAACTTCTCAGTGACTAATGAAGGGGAGATCTGTGCATTAACCGACTCTGCTTATCAGCACCGAATTCGTCACGGCGGAATTTACGCGGCCTGCTCTATACTGGTCAAGGACTACAAAGCGTCGTTGGCGTATTGGGACGAGGTCAACACTTACTTAGAAGGCGCTAAGGACATCGAAGGCGCGATTGCAGATGTTTTCTCTGGAATCGGCTCGCAGCTTCAGGCCGCCTGCGCCACAAAGGGAGGAGGCTTCTTTTTAAAGAGGATCAGGGAACATCTTCCTGATCTCACGCAGTACTATGCGGTGGACTTCGGGGCGATAGAAATTCCGGTAGAGTTTACTAAAGGCTTAGTTGATTCGTTGTGTGCTGGGCTCCTCAGCGAGGTCCTTGAAGTTCTTGAGCACTTTGGCGACCCCACTCTTCAGGCTCGTATCATACTGAGGTGCTTAGCCGACGCACTTAGGGCGAATCAATGTCTTTTATTGGCCGATTTCAAGATAATCGCCGCGCAACTTTTTGGCGGTTATAGTGAGCCACATGAAATGCCTGAGGCCGTTCGCGCGGTAGTGTGCTTTGAGTGCATGGGGGAGTATCACCAAATTTTTGACTCCCTGTTTTCGACCCTTCCCCTTTCATTACTCAAATCATCAGGGGTTGCATGGTTTTTTGGCTTTCGAATTGGCCAGGAGTTAAAAACCTCAGAAAATTCGGTTGCACCGACCTGTACCGAGGACTACGTCACTCTTATTGACCGCTACCTTGCTGGACGACTCGTAGGTAGTGAGTTGGATCGCGACGAATTTGCTCCCAAGATCGCTGCTGGTATTATCTTCGGTGCCCGCGGTTGTAGGCCCTCAGACACCTTAACCTTGTTAGATGCTCTGGAGCGCCATACAACGGGCGATGCTGAATCGAAGAGAGCGTTTTGGAGTATGAGGGTCCTCTACTCGATCGAGATACAAAACCGAAGAGAGGAGTTCCGGAACGCCGAGAAAACTTTTTTTGGCGAAGAGATCCTCAGAACAGCGCAGGCAGAGGCAGTGGGCCAGCGTTGTGATGGAGAGGCATATTTCCATGATTTAATGTCGGCCGTAGACTCCTGGCTAATTGTTACCAATCCAACGCTCAGCGACCACATCAAATATGCCACCGTTGAATTTCTAAAATCTTTAGTTCCGAGTAATGGCTTTCCTAACGCTAGATTGGATTTAGCTGAGCGCTTTTATCGATCAGGGCAAATAGACAGTGCGTTCACAGTTTTGCCTGACTTTACTCTGTTGCCGAAAGATAGCTCATCAACTGAAATAGTTGCCGTGTGGAAACTACGTAAACTAGCCTTCGACACTCAAAAGAATGCTGACGAGCTGCAGGAAACACTGGATAACCAAAGTTTTTTTGGAGGCTGGGTACATCCAGTCCTCTCTGCCAGTCTATTTCAGTGTGACAACCAACCCTTTTTCAGCCACGTCGAGGAAGCTGCGGCTCATGGATTGTGGAAGGAGGTGCTGCGGCTTATCGACGGAGCCGAACTAATAGTAGCGGAGTTACCGGCTAAAACCAGTAACGCGATATTTAAAGGCCTCCTGCGCTTTCAATCCTCCCAAGGGCCACGAAGGCAGTGATTGACCTCTGCAGAATCTGAAAGCAGAGTACTGTCATGACTAGCGAAGCACTCCGTCACCTCAAAAAGGTAGACCCGAAAATGCGCGGCCTGATCAAAGCCGCAGGCCCCTGCCGCCTAACCCCATCCCGTGCCCTCTCCCCATTCCTCTCCCTCGCTAAGTCAATCGCCTTCCAACAGCTGAACGGAAAAGCTGCAGCAACGATCTGGCAACGCACTCTCGATCTCTTTGGGGGCGCTAGGAAAATGACAACCAAAGCAGTACTTGAATTGTCAGAAGCAACACTCCGCTTGGCGGGACTCTCAAGGAATAAAATAGCAGCGCTGAAAGATCTAGCTTCATACGCTGATCGCAAGGAGATCCCCTCCTGGCGTAAGATGACGCAGATGTCTGATGAAGACATTGTGGAGACCCTCACCCGCGTTCGCGGGATTGGAGTGTGGACTGTGCAAATGATGCTGATCTTCTCCCTTGGGCGCGAGGACGTTTGGCCGACGGGTGATTTTGGTGTTCGAAGCGGCTTTGCTGTGTTGCATGGCGCGACTACGCTCCCGACTGCTCGCGAATTGGACGAGGCAGGTGAAATTTGGCGTCCCTACCGCTCTGTGGCCGCATGGTACTTGTGGCGAGCTGTAGATCTAAAGCGCCCGGAAAAAGTCTAGAAATAGATTCCGTCTCAGAACCCGGACGGTTGTCTTTACCTTAGACAGTGTGTCGGATCTTAAAACCTTTTTATGACGCTTTGACGTCTGGGCGACGTTTGGCCGCGGGCAGCTTTTGTGGAGCGTCACAACCAAAATCCCTGTTCGATCAACACCTTCAAACTGCTTGGGCGGCATTGTGACCAGCCTGGTACCGTTCTTGCCGTACATCAAAGGATAATTACTTTTTGGTGTACACATATGGGACAGACGAATCGGCCGGGCAGCGTAGCTTTAGTCACTTTTCTTGCCTTTTATATTCTCTCCTTGATCGGTACTCCGGCTCACGCCACTGAGCCGGCGGTGATGTGTCAAAACGGAACCGCGACTCCTACAAAAACGCCCACTCCAAAGGTCACTGTTGATTGTGCCCCGTCTTACACACCAACGGCGACAAGGACGCCCACGAGAACGCCCACCAGAACACCAACAAAGACCACTACACCTTTCTGCTCTGCTACTGCTACCCCGGTCGCAACACCCATGAGAACAAAAACACCGAATCCCACGAGTACAAGCGTCGTGATTGCAACACCTTCGCGGACGGCAACACCTCAACCGACTCCGACGGCGATACCTTCTACACCAACACCTCTTCCGTCTGTGACGTCGGTAGTAACGTTAACTGCCACACCGACGCGGACAATTATTCCGCCAACCTCAACACCTACCCGGGTTGCCTCGCCTACAGGCACACCAAGCGTAACCCCATCAGTCATTCCAACTAGCGTCAGCACTTTGACGCCTACCGCAACATCGACACCAATTGCCACCCAGACACGAGCTGTGACATCGACAGCAACGCCAAGCGCTACTCCCTCCCCAACGTCAACCGTCGTCAGTACAACCACGCCGACCGCGACAATCACACCTACTCAACCACCTAAAACAACCGCAACTCCGCTGGCGAGCCCGACAGTCGCGTCTACGGTAACGCCAACAGTTGCAACAACGGCGACGGTGACGCCGACATCAACGATAACTGCAACACCTACGTCCGAGCCCTCTGTAACTCCAACAGCCACCCAAACTCCAGCGGCAGAGCCAACGGTTTCTATCCTCGGCACTCCCATCCCAGAGCCCACACCGGTGGTTTCAATAAAGATAGGAACCACGCTTGAATGCACCGTCTCACGGGCAAGTGCGCAGCTTCTGTGCGAGGCGAATGTGGAAGGCGCACAGTACTCGTGGAGTAAGGAAGGTGCGTGTACTGGACTTGAGCTTACCGAACTTACAGGGCCCACCACCACAGTACACACAACATCGCCAATATCGTCAGCGCCAACCTCTTGCTCCGTGACGTGCACAGTGACAGAGAATGCATCGACGAACAGTTTCAGCACTGGCATCGTAATCGACCTGTGCGGGTTGTGTGGGGATTCTTTGAGTCAATGCCGCGGCTGCGATGGCGTGGCCTATAGCTGCAAGAAGGTTGACCGATGCGGCGTATGTGGAGGCGACGGACTTTCGTGTGCTGGGTGCAAGACGGTTGACTTCACAGAGAGTCAGGCCGCAATTGACTCGGCCTCGCATACGCAGAAAGAGGCACTTCTTCGACTCGCCTCCGCTCTTGAAAGAGCGGCGAGAAAGGCCGGACGAGCTAGGGCGCAAAAGATGCTGGTTGAGCGGGTGCGGCAGCAGGCCAATCAGCTACAGGTCTCAGCATGGACCGTGGCATGGACTGAACTAAGAGCAAGTGAAACCACGTGCGACAACGAAGGTATTGCGTCAGTGTGCGCCACTCACTCGAATGTTGCGCCCGCCGCGAAGTTAGAAGAACTTGCCGGACGTTTTCTTGCCCTAGCAAGGGAAGTCGAGCGAGCCCTGCGAGTCGTCCGTGCACCTACCAAGAGCGTAGCGAGGATGACATCAGACAGCGAAAAGCTCTACGCGGCTGTGATCGAACAGATCAAGGGGATTCCGGCTGAGCTTCGCGACTGTCAACCAGCGAAGCAAGATTCAACCTCTTGTCCCTAGTACACTGGAACACAAATCTTTTGACATATCGCACCCATCTTTGGCCCATCTTTCGACGCTCCTCGGTCACAAAGTCCTCGACGTAGCTTTGGCT
>JAYVGZ010000456.1:0-10339 GCA_043771805.1 Pseudomonadota bacterium | reverse complement strand
CAGGCCTATGCACTTTTCGATGATAAGATCTCAGCCCTCCTCGTTGCGAGTAAGGCTAAAGATACGGGGAGACGGCTCTTGGGTTCGTATCGAGAGGCGAAAACGCTAGACCAGCTCATTCATCGACTTTCGGCTGGAACGCAGGCGTAGAGTGAAGATGGTCAAAGATTTTAGTTTGCTCTGTGCAGAGATGAGCTATGAGAGATGATAACGTCGTAATCAAACTTAATAGGGTCACTCGCTTAGCTTCTAACCGGTCCTTGAGCGAAGTACTGGCGGCGCTTACTCTACTTCTCCTGTGGGGCGCTCTTGTTTCATTGGTTCTGTGGCTCACAGCCGGGGAAGGCGCGAATGCGATGAGGTATTACGCCAAAGGCGTAATGCTCCTAGCGATGCTGCTGAGCTCACTTTCTGGCATGCTTGCCGTATACGTCTGGTCGATTGAGCGCCGTCATTCAAACGATGAACTAAATTATCGCGAACGGAATTGGTAGCCGCATAAGGTTATATGAAGTGGAGTCATTTCATTTTTAAATCTGCTCTCGCCGTATTTTTATTCGGTGCCATATTCGTTGCGATCGCACAGCTCTATCTCGATGACGTTACCACGAAGCAGACAGTTGCAATCATAGGTCTCGTTTTACTTTACTTGGCAACTGTAGCGTTTGGCTTACTCGGAATCAGGGCGCATCGTGCAGCGCGGTTAGCGGCGCACAAGCGCGAGCAAGCTTTTTTCGGTTAGCTTTTTCTTTGTAGTTGGCTGTGCTTACACTCACAACCCTTGCTGACATTGGGTCATAGTTGGGGCATGGTATGGCCATGGCGTCTCTACCTGAATGGCTGAAGTTGTGGCTTGTAGCCTGCAGCTCGCAAACACCAAATACTGCTGTTTCCGACACGCCCCTAGGCGGGGCTATCGGATTTCGGTGTGACGAATCGGAGTACAAAGTAGACCTCCGTACTGGCGCAATGCTTGCGCCCGGCGATACCGTTACATGCTGGATCGAGGGGAGCTCTGACACCATGACAGAAATAGCTTTTGGCGCCCTCAATATTCAAAAAGCTATGGTGACGGGTCAGATTAAAGTAAGCGGGAGCCCTATGCAGCTCCTTTCCATGTCGAAAGTGGTGGATGCTGGATTGTGCATCAAAAATACACCGCCGGACGCGAAACCCTGATATGGGCGAGGTGTGGTATATTTCCTCTCCTGCTGGTATCGTTTAGCGTGGTGGTGTGGGCTTTTGAATGAGCCCATTTGGACGCATAACACTTGGCATTATCGGTGAAATGAATGACTGACGGCATGCCATTGCAGGGCTATTCGATACTTGTGGTAGACGACGAAGACCTCGTTCGGGAAGTTGCTTGTATGATAGTTCGAGAGAACGGAGGAGAAGCATTCTCAGCGGGGACTGCGGAAGATGCCTTGCAAGTCCTTCGTGACTCTCCGGAGGTTAATTTCGCACTCCTTGATTATTCGATGCCGGGTATCAACGGCTACGAGACCTTCGTTGCGATGGAGAAGATAAAACCCGGGTTACCGACAATTATGACCTCAGGTTTGACGGTGGTCCCTGAAGTTGCTGAGTTGCACAGATCAGGGCGTATATCATTTCTGCCAAAGCCCTTTGGAGAAGTAGATCTCGTGCGCGCAATCCGAAGGGTAAAGGGGCTCGTCGATGCAGGCTAGAGCTGGGGCAAATAGGCTCGTGTTGGTTAGCGGTGTTTATGTCCCTTGAAGATGTATATCAAGAACTTATCTTGGATCACTACAAAGCACCCCGTTTTCACGGCGTTCTGATTAATCCAGATCGGAAGGTTGATCTGGTCAACCCGCTGTGCGGCGACCAGATTTCACTCACTGTAAAATTCAACGAAGATCACATATCCGAGATCGCATTTACGGGTCACGGTTGTTCAATAAGCCAGGCAACGGCGTCTATTATGGCCGAGCTTCTCGTTGGCAAAGCGCGTGCAGAGGCCAGCCGACTCTCAAAATTATTTCGGCGCATGATAAAGAGTGAAGAGACAGGCTCCACTCTCGACGATCTCGGCGACGCACTTGCTCTCGAAGGGATCAGGAAGCACTCCGCGAGAGTAAAGTGCGCCTTGCTCGCATGGGACTGCATTGATCGCGCTTTAGGCGACCTTCAACCCTCCGGGAGCATGCGAGACGAGATTAAGTAGGCTGTATCCCCAGCAGGGCTACACCGATAAGAGCCCTTCGCCAATAGCGAGCTTCACTAGTTCGGTGTTAGCTTTTACATTCAGCTTTTTCATGATGTTCGAGCGGTGGGTATCAACCGTGCGAGTGCTGATATGGAGCTGCTTTCCGATATCACGATTCGGCTTCCCATTTGCAAGCAGAATAAAGATCTCCTTTTCGCGTTCTGAGAGACAGCTCACTGGCGACGGGGCGCCGCCATCTACTCCGCCACTTGCCATAAATCGTTCAGTAATCGAAGGACTCAGATAAGTCTTGCCCGACAGCACTGCATCGATAGCGAATTCTACTTCAGAAAGTCCTACCTGTTTCGGTAAAAAGCCACGTGCACCGGCTTTCAGTGCAGCACGGATGCTTTTGTCAGATTCATCCGCGGACAGCACCAGGATCGGAGCCGTTACTCCCCGTCGCCTCAGCTCTTCTATAGTTGTAAGACCATTTGCCTTCGGCATCGCTAGATCCATGATGATGATATCTGGGTGAGCCGAGGGGAGAAGGTCGAGCAGTTCGAGTCCGTTGGAGGCTTCACCTACAACGGAGTACTTTCCTTTCCCGGCCAGTACCTCAGTCAAAGCTTGCCTGAGAACGAGGTGGTCATCGACCAGAAGAAGTTTTACGAGATCGGTTTTGATAGTGCCTTCGGTATTTCCCATAATGTGCCTCACTAAACTACGACAACGGGGTCTGCTCTGAATCTCTAGGAAGAGCCCCTAGGGATGTATACGGATTATCCGTACAGTGAGTTTACGAACTGGCGTTCATTTTTAATGGGCGGGAATAGATTTCTGTGGGAGCGGCCCTGTTTTGCGCCGGCCTATGCTCGGTCGATGGGCCAAGTAGTTGATATCGGCGCCTTTTTAGAGGCAATGTTTTCGGGAGCACGGAGAAAGTATCGCATAATCGATGTTAATTTGCTCTTTACAACCACTCACGCGGACTACCCACGATCTCAAGAAGGCGCGCCTCGCGCGACCCTGGCTCGATCGTCGGACAGTAATCCCACCGAACAAGTGGCGGGAGAGACATCAAAATCGACTCGATCCGTCCCCCGGTTTGTAGTCCGAAATGGGTGCCTCGATCGTAAAGTAAATTGAACTCTACGTATCTGCCACGTCGAAGGAGCTGAAACTGGCGTTCACTTTCACCGAATGACTCATCTTTTCGGCGCTCAACGATAGGAATGTACTGGTCGATGAAGGCAAATCCGAGATCGCTTACGAACGAAAAGAGAGACTCATGATCGAGTTCATTCTCTTTCCCTAGATAGTCAAAGAAAAGTCCGCCGATCCCGCGAGCCTCGTTTCGGTGTGGTAGATAGAAGTACTCGTCACACCACTTCTTAAAACGTGGGTAGAAGTCTGGCGAGTGTTTGGCGCAAGTGTCCCGCAGAACTTGGTGAAAGTGAGTGGCATCCTCATCGTACGGATAGTAGGGGGTGAGGTCTGAGCCGCCTCCGAACCATGCTCGATCCCCCATCTCGAGGAAACGCCAGTTCGCATGAGTTGTGGGCACCATTGGAGATCGGGGATGAATCACGAGTGAAACGCCGGTCGCAAAAAAGGGCGTTTGTTGTGCGGTACCACCAAGTTTTGCACTAAATTCAGGCGAGAGGTGCCCATGAACCGAGCTGAAATTAACACCAGCTTTCTCAAAAACCGCACCTTCGCATAAGACCCTTGTATCCCCGCCTCCGCCAGGTTCGCCCGTAATGTCGGTACGATTCCATAGATCTGACTGAAACGAAGTCGCACCATCAACTTTCTCCAGAGCTGCGCAGATCTGGTTCTGGACTCTCTTAAATAGTTCCGAGCACCGTACGCGGAGGTTGGGATCATGCATCGTCATCCATCTCCTCTAGAGTAGAGGCCGTGGCCTTTAGGTGGTCACACTCAGAACCGAGAGTCCTGAGAGTCAAGCCGACAGCCGACACGGCAGATAATATTTCAAACGGGTCAACGAACCCCATATGGCCTATTCGAACCACTTTCCCTTTCCATTTTCCTTGACCGCCTGCGAAGCGGAACCCGAATCGCTTTCTTACCTCCGTGCGCAGGGTATCAGCGTCAATGCCGTCCGGTGGCAGAAAACCAGTTACGCTGGGACATGGATGGTCCGGTGCAACGACCGAGCAACCAAGAACCGAGAGTCCTTTGCGAGTCATGCGAGAGAGGAGAGAGTGGCGGTGGTAGACGTTCTCCAACCCTTCGTCGCGCAGCAAGTCAATCGCTGCATTGAGGCCAACGATAAGGGTGGAGGCCGGTGTCCATGAAGTCTCGCCAGCGAGATGGGACTTTCTCTCAAGCTCTAAGTCGAAATACAGGGAGCGCTTCGGAGTTTCCGAGACTACCGTCCAAGCGGTGTTCGATAGGAGTAGGAATGAAAGGCCTGGAGGAAGCATGTACGCTTTCTGAGATCCTGCAACGTAGATATCAATAATATCCGGGCTTCCTGGAGGCGGAGTGGTAACGCTTGATGATATCGCATCCACGATGGTGAGCATCTTCGGTGCGGCACTCTTAATGGCGGGGAGCACTTTATCAAGGGGGTGCAGGACCGTTGTTGATGTCTCACTGTGCTGAAGGCAGAACGCCTTAGCGCTCGGGAATGCTTTGCACGCGGCAATCGCTTGTTCGGCTGTTACGCCCTTGCCCCACTCTACTGGAATCTCGTGTGCAGTAAGCTGAAGTCGCTCAGCGATGGCTCCCCAGCGTGATCCAAACACTCCGCCATTAATGTAGATAATTGAGTCGCCTGGTTTGCAAGTATTTAGAAGTGAAGCTTCCAGCGCACCGGTTCCTGAGCAGGCAAGAAAGATGGGATCAGAATCCCAGCTAAGCGCCCACCGTACCCCTTCGCAGGCTCGCCGAAGCTCCTTCTTAAAGACTTCACTTCGGTGATGAAGCATCGGGATGTTCATCGCCTGCAATACCTGCGGCGGGATCATCGTTGGACCTGGAGTCAGAAGGCGTTCTTTGAACATGTTGATTAGATCCTTGCGGCAGACTCAGTAAAACCACTCCTCATCGTTGCGACGTATGTCGGTCGGCACTACCGAGGCCCGAGCGACTCTGTTGGCCGAAGACTTGCTTTATTCAGTATCAAGCGACCGGAGTTGATCAATCCAAAGAGGGATTGAACTGACGGGTGGATGTTAAATCAAGAGCTTAGCTGGAGCAAGGAGAGCTCCAGAGCCAATCTGATGACATTCACTCAGGCAGCCAGGGTCGGGATTTTGACAGCGCGGGCGGGCAACCGAAGAGCGAGGAGCGAGAGAACTCATGATGAACCAAATTCACGTATGGCAGATGGTGATCGATCTGTGCCTGGTATCGGCGATCCTCATATTCTCTTTTCGCTGGATGCGGGGTGACCGTGCTCAGGCGATGTTGCCGAAAACGCTTGAGCTCGAAGCGAGCCTTCGAAGCCTTGTGCAGGATGCAGACGGGGCAGGTCGGCATCTTAACGACCAGTTGATGAAGCGTGAGCAGAGTCTGCAACGCTTATTAGCCGAAATCGAAGCAGCAGATCAAAAATTAAGTCGCACCATTTCTCTTGGTGAAGAGCGCCAACACCAAATCGAGCAGGAGAGTAATAAAGCAGCAAGTGTCATCGATGAAGTAGAGCGGACGTTACGAGAGTTGAAGGCAGAGCTCTCTGCACAAGCTGCATCTCCAGATCGGGAGATCTACCGAGAAACTTCCAGTGCCCAGCACCGTTCGAGCGAGGCGCGAGTAGCCTCCAGTCAAGACCGGTACGCTCAGCAGCGAGAGACTCAGCGAGAGGCTCAGCAAGAGACTCATAGAGAGCAGAGAAGTCACCGCGATTCACACGAGCCACCGCCACCTGCATTTGAACATATCTCGTCTTCTCGATACGGGGACGAGTATGCGCATCAAGAAATGCGGCCGCAACAAAGTCGCCAGATACAAACTCGCCAGATAGAAAGTCGAATGAGCGATCCCCGCGACGGCGACCCACGACCCCAGTCGAGATCGTATCAGGAGGAGCGCGCGCCCAATGCCCCGAGTAGTCGAGCACTCCTTGCGGAGGAGAGAAGCGCAGTACCCGCGAAATCGCCGCGAGCACATATCTATCAAGACAATATGGAACACAAAGAGCTGCAACAAGTATACGCCGCAGCAGAGACCATGCTGAAGGAAGGGAAGCGGCTTGAGCAAGTTTCCGCACAGACCCGACTTCCAGTCGAAGAAATACGGTTACTCTCGCAGATGGTCGAGATAGAGAGAAATGAGGAAGTGCAGCGGACATCAGCGAGGGACGCAGCGCCTGTGACGCGTCCTGCCGCGCCGGCACAGCAGGTCGATGAGCGGCTCGGGGCGCTGGCAGGGATTAAACGACACAACGCGACTCTTTAACGGGGCAGTGATTTATGGATAGGGGATCGTACATCGCAGCGTCGGGTGGAGTGCTCCAGATGCGAAAGCTGGAGGTCCAAAATAACAACATTGCGAACATTAATACTGTTGGCTTCAAGAAGCAGTTCGTGACGGCTGAGAGCCAGTCGTTTCAGAATACTTTTGCCAGTCTCCTTGGAACTCGCGCGCCTTTTGCGAAGCCAGACCACGACCGAACTCCGGGGGTAGAGAATTTGCAGGTCCGCACAGATTTTTCACAGGGGCCAATTCGAAATACGGGAAACCCATTCGACGTGGCACTCCGGAACGCTAACGATTTCTTTGTCCTCGGTACGCCGCAGGGACCTATGTACACCCGTGCAGGTGATTTCACACTGAGCGCTTCGAACGAATTGGTCACGCAGGATGGTGTTTCAGTCAGTGGAGACGGGGGGCCAATTCAGATCAATGGGACACGCGCGGCTATCGAACCATCGGGAACCATCCGCGTAAACGGTCTGCCCGTTGGTAAACTGCAGGTCGTAAAAATTGACGACCCCAGTAAGCTTGAACGGGTTGCCGGTACCCGGTTCAAGTTGGGCGCAGGGGCTGCGCAGCCTCAGCCGGTCGAAGCGCAAGTCGTTCCACAGTCTCTGGAGATGTCGAACGTCTCGCCGATCTCTAGCATGGTTGACCTCATCGTCACGAATCGTGCGTTTGAGGCCTATACAAAGGTTTCGCAGACAATCGACCAAATGAATCAGTCTTCGATTACGCAGGTTGGGCGACGGCAGTAAGTAGGGTTTTAAACAATAAAGGTTACGACGATGATTAGAGCTCTCTATACAGCAGCAACCGGATTAACGGCGCAAGAGACGAATATTGACGTCATCTCCAACAACTTGGCGAACGTTAATACGACTGGCTACAAAAAGAGTCGGGCCGATTTTCAGGACTTGATGTATCAATACGCGATTGAGCCAGGTGCAGCTACCTCCTCAACTACAACAAACCCGAGTGGAGTTCAGATCGGGTTGGGTGTGAAGACTGCTTCTGTGCAGAAAGTCTTCACACAGGGAGACATGACGTCGACAGGAAACCAACTTGATGTAGCGATCGAGGGCGACGGGTTCTTTCAGGTGACGAAACCCGACGGAACAATTGCATACACCCGAGCAGGGTCACTGCGAATCAATGAGACGGGCGCGCTTGTTACTCCTGACGGCTTTGCGTTGGCTCCCGCGATTACGATACCAGCGGGATCGGGCGGTGTTACTATCGGGCAAGACGGAACAGTGACGGTAAAGACCCCCGGCACCGCCGCACCAACCAATGTTGGACAACTGACAGCGGTGACATTTCCCAATAACGCAGGACTCCGAGCAGTAGGGCAAAGCCTCTACGAAGAGACGTTGGCGTCGGGCACTCCAGCAGCGGGTATCTTCAATCAGCAGGGTGTAGGGCGACTCAATCAAGGTTTCTTAGAGAGCAGTAACGTGAGCGTTGTTGAGCAGGTTGTCAGCATGATCACAGGACAACGAGCATACGAGGCGTCATCGAAGGCGATAACCACTGCTGATGAAATGATGTCGCAAGCAATCAATCTGAAGAGGTAGTATGAATAGGAAAGCCGGAATCTCGATCATGATCTTCCTTGTGCTCTGTACAGGTACGTGCAGAGCAGATGTACCAATTGTTGGTGGTACGGGCATTCGAATCACTGGACGCAGTGAAGTAGTAGTAACTGAGCCGATGATCCGGCTTGGTAATGTCGTGCAAATCGAGTCATCGCAGGTTCAAGACGACGAATCGATCGCACAACTGCGAAAAATAACTATTGGAGCAAGTCCAAAGTGCGGGGAGACAGCTAAACTTGAGGGAATAACGATTTTAGAGCGCCTCAAATCCCAGGGGGTGCGTCTCGACCAGCTTCGATACACGTTACCGAGAGAAATAGCTGTAACGCGAGCATACCGAGAGCTCTCCATCCTGGAACTCGAACGAGCGGTCTCTTTTTTCCTCGGAAAATCAGAGAAACCTGTGGAGCTGCGTAAGTTGCTTATCGAGAAACCGGTGCGTGTTCCGGCCGATAGCTCGGGAATTGAAGTGGTAGGTCTTCAGGTAACCAAGCCAGGCCACATCGGGATCGACTTCCATGCACTATCCGAGTCAGAGGATGTTCGCTTTCAACTAGGGGGTTTTGCCGACGAGTGGCGACTTTTGCCAGCGGCAGTGAAGCCGCTTTCAAAGGGCACAATTATTTCTGCAGATGATGTTGAACTGAAACGTATGAACGGTACCACAGTTGGCCGTGACGTACTCGAGAATATCGGAGACATCATAGGGCATAGCCTCACAAGAGATGTTGGTGAAGGAGAGATGTTTCGGCAAAACAACGTCGTTGTTCCACCAGTCGTGAAAGCCGGCGCTCGGGTAACATTACTCTTTAGACGCGACGGGATTGAGGCAACTGCTTCTGGATTAGCTGCGGAGGCCGGCATAGCTGGACAAGAAATCAAAGTCAGAAACGATACCTCAAAGAAGATTGTAGTAGGCCGAGTCATAGAAACTGGATTGGTAGCCGTTGGAGTGGATTCGCAACAATGAAGCAACTAAAAACTCCTACTCAAATCACGGTCCTTGTAGTAGCCGCCCTCGCTGGATGTGCGCCGCAGCGCAACATGGATCCTTATGTACCGGCGCTTAAGTATACGGGCACGGCGGGGGCTGCCGCCGCTCCTATCCCCCAAAAGCAGGCGTCCGCCACGGTTGGCACGAACCCACTGTACCGGCCAACTAACTACGATAATCGAGCGCGACTCAACCTGGTCGACGGAGATATGCGGCCGCAAGGGTATGAGGCGCGTCGGCCTGTAATAGATGGAGTAAATGAGATAGCTCCAGATCCGACGCTTCGAGCCGGGCGAGAGTCAGAGGCCCCAAGAAACGACGGTGATATACCAATCTATCACAGCACGGATCAGCTCCCACCTGCTTACTCAAGTCCGCTAGCGTTGGGTGATCCCGGAATATCGTCTTCGCTGTGGCGAGAAAGTAGAGCAAGTAATGATATCTTCCGCGATTTTCGGGCGTGGCAGCCGATGGATATTGTCACCATCGTGGTGTCCGAGCGTTCGCGTGGTACCCATGATGCAGATACGACACTAAACTCTCGCTCAAATGTAGAAGCAGCGATTGAGAACCTCCTTGGATTCGAGCAACAAACCAAGCAATGGAAGTACCCTCCGGAGCTTAGTGCACTTGTTACCGCTTCCACGAAGAATGAATACGCCGGGCAAGGTGAAACCACACGGGAAGCAGAGTTAACAGCTCGGATTTCGGCCGTTGTAGTTGAGGTGCTTGCATCCGGACTTCTTCGTGTCGAGGGTGAGAAGATTATCTCGGTAAACAACGAAGAGCAGGTGATGGTGATATCGGGATTGGTGCGCCAGCGCGACATCAATTCAAATAATCAGGTGGATTCCAGTAACATCGCGCAGATGAGAATTGACTACTACGGCAAAGGAACGGTCGGAGAGGTGCAGTACTCAGGCTGGCTTTCGCGGATAATGAGAGTCGTTTGGCCATTCTAGGACACGGTATGAAGAAGCTATTACTGACAATCTGTGTACTTTTATCGCTTCTCGCGTCGGTTGCTGAGGCGGCACGCCTCAAGGACATAGCTGATATTGAGGGTGTGAGAGGTAATCAACTTGTAGGCTATGGATTAGTGGTCGGCTTGAACGGCACTGGCGACGG
>JAYVGZ010000455.1:0-8502 GCA_043771805.1 Pseudomonadota bacterium | reverse complement strand
CCCACGTATATGGCACATCGCTACTGATATAGATACACAGAAACAGTGTGATCTCAGGTAGAACAATCCAGGGCTTGGGAAAATACCGTGAGTGGTTACATTATCTGAGACCGGAAAGCGCCGAGTTAAGCGATGACTGCTGCTGCTGCAGTTTTCCGATTTGAGACTCCAGCCGCGCAAAACGAGCACGCATATTGTCTTCCGTTCGACTGATCTGCTTTTCCGCCTCTGATATCTGATTATTGAGGTCCGAGATGAGCGTTTTGTTGCTGTTTACCGAGATGTCAAGGAGACCATTGAACCGAGTAAAAACGTCAATAGTGCCACCAGTTCCCGCTGCCTTATCCGCAAAGTTTTGTAGTATTGCACTTGCACTACTCGGCTCGGTAGCTACCGCGGTCTGAAATTTCGTGGAATCGAACTTTAGTGTCCCGTCTCTCTCGGTCGTAACTGCGAGGTCTGAGAAGATGCGAACTTGCGAACCGCCGGATGCCACAGCGCTTGCTATCGCCGACCTTAGATTTGATAGTGCATTATCGTCTGTCCTCGTCGACGCGAGGGGGCCAAAGACATTCTTGATCTCCTTGCCAGAGTCATCACGCGAGATCAGGTTGTTTGTTACAATGAACGCCACTAGATCATTATAGGCATCAACGAATGTCTGCACTTTCGTTGCAGTGGTAGCGGCGTCCTCGGCGACCTTTACTGTAGCATCCCCAACGGAGCTCAGCGAAAGAGTAAGACCCGGGATTACATCTGCGACGCTATTGGTGGCCCTGGTTACTGTCCCGATACCACTTATCGAGAACGACGCGTTGGTGGCCTGACTATCATTGGTATGGGCCGTGAGACTTGTTACGGAAGAGCCTACGGAGATCGTTACCTGTCCCTTTTCGATACCTTCATTATTGGAGGTAACGACCATCTTGTAGCTTGGTACGCTCGCCGTCCCGACGTTTACCAGTGATGCCGACGCTTTCGTCGTATTGTTGTTGAATGCCGCCACAAAATCAGCCACCGAGAATGTGCCGTTCGTTACCTCCACACTCACTGTAGACAAATTTGCGCCAGTTCCGATCGAGAAAGTCACGGTACGTTGTCCAACCGGGTCGCCAGCATTGATCGTGGAAAGCACCGGGGAGCTGGTGGACGAAAAGGTAGTGTCGAAACTTCCCGTGAAGTTTTTCGCGAGAGCCGATACTGTTACCGTATACGATCCGTTCGACGCCGCGTTCGATGCGGTGGCCGTAACAACAGACTCCTTGCTGGATGAAGCGAGTTTACTAACCCCGCCTCCCGCGAGCGTTGTAAAGCCCCGCAAGCTAGAGCGAATCGCCTCAAGCTTTGTGTCAATACTTGCAAAGGCGGTGTTGGTTTCCTCGAGATCTGAGACTTTTGTCTGCTTGGGTGTGACTCGCGACTTTCGGGTAGCCGCACTGGTAGCGTCTATTAACCCGTTGGTATCAATACCAGATGCTAGTCCCGAAAAGTTGATGGTAGACATATTTGCCTGCGGTCTCCCAGATAATGATTCTTTGCAAGAGACCTGCCATGTCTGCGGAGGAGCCCACTACACTGAAAAATCGCGCTGCAAAAATAAAAAAGTGCCTCACGGTGACTTCTGGTCACTGTTGGCGTGGCAACTTCTTCCTATTGCGGCACGATCTTCCGGGATACACGCTTCCGGGGTACACGCTTCCGGGGTACATGGGGCAGTTGCGGTCGCCGCTTCGTCTTCTGGGGCGTAACAGCGACGATCCATTCCCTGAGAGTGGCGTCGAGCGACGGGGCTACTTGCTCTAATGCCGCGGAAGCCGTAACTGCCTTGCGTAGTTTTAGGTGCTCAACGAGGACCACGGTGAGCCCGGGATTCAACGTCCACACATCAGGGCAGACCTGGTCATCGAACCGAACCTCGACGGCCCCAAGAAGCTTGGCTAATGCGAGCGCGCCAATCTCTCCAACACTACCAATAAATGGATCTCCCTCGAGGAGCTTACTAACTCTCGAAAGATGTATACCTGGGCCCTGCAGAGCTGCACGTAACACGATGGTCGCCTCCCGAAATTCTGGCGTAGCCACCCACGTCGTCATTCGAGGGGTCATCTCTGAGGAACTCCAAGAAGGATTCATAAGGAGTAAGAAATCACTCATAAGAAGCTCGTCGGGTAACGTTCCGAGCAATGCGTTCAGTTGATTGGACGCAGCTTGAGACGACAGACAGGCGCCTAAGAATTGTTCGATTCCGGCGCGAATAATCGCAGGAACGTCTAGGCTTTCAGTCATCCAGGGATGCTCACTCCACGTCCTAGCTTGAGTTGGCATTGAAGTAGCCTTAAAGCCTGCATCGACAAGGGTAAGCCTCGGCTGCTCTGACTTCGGAGCAGGTGCAACCGCGCTTAGATCTGCCCCCACCTGAACAGGACTCAACGATTGCAATGCGCGATCCACGGCGTGAGCCATACGGTCAATCCGCTTTGTTGTCATCATTCGCTTCTTCCACAGAAGCGAGAGGTCAATCGTGCCAAGCTGGTCGAGCGTAAACGCCTCCTCGAATGGAGCTCGCGGCCATGCCTCGTCCCAAAATTTACCCAACGGAGTGCCTGCCACTGACGAGAAGCCACTGTGGGTACGCAGCTCTTGTAACTTTTGTCTGAGCCGTTGCTCGACCTCAACACTACTGAGCATATTCTCCTCACTATCGTCTGACGCCGGCGGCAGCGCCGATCGTGAGGTAGACGAGGGAGGTCTAACCAACGGAGGCACCTCACTCCCCTCCGCCTCAGCCGACGAGAGGGCTCGCAGAAGGTTCACTAGACGAATCTCTTGTTCGGGAGTAAGCCAACGAAGCTTGGCTATCTTTGAACTTCCGAGCTCTACTAGTTTTTCGAACGTCAACTCGGAAACAACCCCAATACTTTCCCCTTCACCCTGAAGAAAGCGGCCGACCTGAAGCGCTTTAAGAAAATTGTACCGGTTCGTGCGAGCGAATTCTTTTAACGCAGCACTCAAAGCCGCTAAAGGAGTACGATGGTCACTCATATCAGAATCTCATCAAGAGGTGGTCGAAATCGACACCTCACCTACCCTACTAAGATGAGCGGTAGCAGGACAGCGAACCAAACAAACGTGTAGCGAGAGGCACAAGAAATTCCTAGTATTAGTGGTGTTAACGACACTAAGTCAGAATAGCGTTTTACTAGAGAGGGTGTATGAGTGTTTCGGTAAAATTTCTTGGTGCGGCCGGCACAGTTACTGGGTCAAAATATTTAGTGACCGGTAAAACAGCGACCATCTTGGTAGATGTGGGCATGTTCCAGGGGGATCGCGCCTGGCGCGAAAAGAACTGGCATACACCTCCATTGCACTCGACCAAGTGGATGCGGTGCTACTCACCCATGCCCACGTTGACCACGTTGGATTACTACCGCGATATTTTAACCTCGGTCTTAAGTGCCCCGTTTTTTGTTCGATCGCTACCAACGACCTGTCGCGAATCATTCTCCTCGATAGCGGTCGACTTCAGGAGGAGGAAGCAAGCTATCGCCAGGAGCGCGGCAAGTCTCGCCACAATCCGCCCTTACCACTTTACACTGAGGAGGATGCACGCTCGACACTAACTCATTTCAAACCGATCGCAGTGCGCCAAGAAATTGAGGTTCTACCCGGAGTAACAGCCTCGTGGAGTCCGATGGGGCACATTCTCGGAGCATGCTCAATCACTCTTAAGATAGATGGAAAGGTAATTGTCTTCTCGGGTGATATTGGTCGATACAACGTTCCTATCCTGCTTGATCCGGAGCCTGTTCCGATGGGAGATCTCCTCTTGATTGAATCGACGTACGGCGATCGACTCCACAGCCCAACTTCCCCAGCCGATGCCCTGGCTGACATCATAAACCGCACAGCCAAGAGGGGTGGATCCGTTATTATTCCGAGTTTCGCAGTTGGTCGAACACAAACTCTACTGTTCTACATGCGCGAACTGAAAGGGGCCAATCGGATTCCAGACCTTCCTATTATAGTTGATAGCCCTATGGCCGATGATGCGACAAACATCTACCTAAAGCGCACAGCCGACTACGATGCTCAATCGCTTCACCTTTTACGAAAAGGAATTCCCCCTTTCACGTTGCCACGACTGCACTATACAGCAGATCGATCAGAGTCAATCAAAGTTAACTCAATTCGTGATTCTATGATCATCATCGCCGCGAGTGGCATGCTCACGGGTGGCCGGGTGCTGCATCACTTGAAAAACCGCCTCCCCGACGAGCGAAATACCCTCCTTTTTATCGGATTCCAACCACCAGGCTCGCGTGGTGCCTGGCTCAAGGGAGGTGCAAAGACCTGCAGGATATTTAGCGACGAAATTCCCGTGCGCGCTGAGGTAGCAGAGATCAGTGGCTTAAGCGCGCACGCAGACCGTGACGAACTCATCCGCTGGTGTAAGTCTTGTACAGGAACGCCGGGGCAAGTGGCAATTGTGCACGGCGAACCGGACTCTGCCGCAACCTTTCGCACTACGTTAGAGAAAGAGCTGCAATGGAATGCCTCTGTGGCCAAATATCTACAAGAAGTGACACTTTAAACGAAATGATTATGATTTTAGAAGCTTGAGAGGGAGTTCTTACTCCAGGTAGACTCCTCTCATCGGTGCTAAAAAAAATTTTCGTTCAACTCAGTCTTTCTTCTCTCTCTGTGATTGTAGCACTACTAGCCCTAGAGCTTCTGCTACAAGCGATCTCCTATGAAAAGGAACCCCCTCGCGAACACAGAATCTGCCAGAATTGCAGCTACCTCTATGAACCTATTCCGCATGCCGGGCGGCTCAATTCATTCGGTTTTAGCGGGCCTGAGATCCCTCTCAAGAAACCAGAAGACACGTTAAGAATAGTTGTTTTAGGTGACTCAGTTTCTTATGGCTCAGGCGTCGACGATAAAGATACTTTCCCGCGAATTCTAGAAGGGCTACTCCGCACCCAAAAAAAAATTGAAGTTATTAACGCTGGAGTGAGAGGTTACACAACCTACAATGAAGCACGATACTTTCGAGATAGGCTTCTAGAGTTCTCGCCCGACCTAGTCATACTTCAGACATGTATGAATGATATTACGAACCCGAGTTGGCACTGGAATGCGGTCTCAAGCATACAACTCACTCCTCCCGATGACGCATACCCGAATTCTGAGCTAAAAAATTTGTCCCTTCCCGGAAAAACAATCTTCAATACTATAGCCAAAAAGTCGCTGCTTTATGCCATCGGGCGCATTGCTTACCTGAAGTTCAAGAAAATCGGAGTTGAAAAAAAGATTGGAATTGCAACGGATGGGAAATTTTGGCCGACTTACATCACGGCTGAGTCCGATCAAACCCTGCTACCATATCTTGAATATCAATCAGTCGAATGGGTCTGGCTTAGGAAGCAGCTTGACCTTGCCCTTGATGTAGCAAAGACCAAAAGCATACCCCTCGCCCTCCTTATTGTTCCGCTGAGTTTTGAACTTGATCCGAATTATCCCTTCAACCCAAAAGCAAATTTTCTGAGGTACTGCAGAGAATCGGGGATTCCTTGTCTGAATTTGATCGAGAATTTTAAAGGTGAAAATCCCTCTAAATTTTACCTTATGAGTTCAACTTCGAAACTACCTAACCTTGCCGACGTTTGGCATTTTAATGCTGAGGGTCATAAGATCACTGCTGAGTTGCTTGCTTCTTTTATTCAAAACAATCACTTGCTGCAGCGGTAACAGGGGTTCGAATTATACAGCAAACGCAAGAGCATCATCCTTGAGCTCGATGCGAACAAGGCCGCCAGCACGAAGTTTCCCAAACAGGATCTCGTCTGCGAGGGGATCCTTGAGCTCTTTTTGGATCAATCGAGCCATAGGCCTTGCGCCAAGTACTGGATCAAATCCTCTTTTACCCAGCCACTCACGGGCTTCTTCAGAAACCTCAAACTTTATCTTACGTTCTCCCAACTGGGCCTCTAGCTCTTTGATGAACTTGGTAACTATCAACAGGATTACCTGCATCGGCAGAGGATTGAAAAAGATAGTTTCATCTAGTCTGTTTCGGAACTCAGGCTTGAAGAGCGTCTTTACCGCTGAGTCTCTAAAATTATTCGGCTGCGCATTTCCAAATCCGATCGCTGCTGCTTTCTCAGAGCCCGCGTTAGTCGTGAAAATAACGATTATGTGACGAAAATCGGCTTTTCTTCCCTGCGAATCGGTCAACGACGCGTCGTCCATTATTTGAAGGAAGATATTAAAGATATCTGGATGCGCTTTCTCTATCTCATCGAAGAGGATGACTCCGTACGGGTTCTTCCGAACCAAGTCGACTAGAATTCCACCTTCCTCGTATCCTACATATCCTGGGGGCGCTCCGATAAATCGTGAGACAAGGTGCTTGTCACTGTACTCACTCATATCAAAGCGATTGAAGGTAACCCCAAGCTCTGCTGCCAGCGCCTTCGCTAATTCAGTCTTGCCGACGCCTGTCGGCCCAGCAAAGAGGAAGCTCCCTATTGGCTTTGAGTCAGATTGCAGACTCGCCCTACTACGCTTTATTGCGCGAGCGACCGCTCGGACCGCCTGTTCTTGACCGAACACTTTTTGATTGAGTTTCGGCTCAATATTCTTGAGTACCTCTTCATCGGAGGAGCTAACGCTCTTGACGGGTACACGTGCAATTGCCGAAATGACTTTCTCGATCTGCTCTTCAGTGATGGTTTTACGACGCTTCGCTACCGGCAACATGGAGTTAGCTGCACCAGCTTCATCCATTACATCGATTGCCTTATCTGGAAGGAAGCGTTCATTGATATGTTTTGCCGAAAGTTCTGCCGCTGCACGGAGCGCTCGATTCGTATAAGTAGTTTTATGGAATTCCTCAAATTTCTTCTTCAGGCCAATCAAGATTTGAACCGTTTCGTCAATTGAAGGCTCTGGAAGGTCCACCGGAGAAAATCGCCGACTTAACGCGCGATCTTTCTCGAAACTCTTCTTATAGTCAGCATGCGTCGTACTTCCCATGCACCTGAGCGCACCAGAGGCCAATGCCGGTTTTAAGAGGTTTGCTGCGTCCATCGAGCCGTTACCAGTCGCGCCTGCACCGACAATCGTATGGAGTTCGTCAATAAAGAGGATTGGTTTCGGTTTCGACTTCAGTTCGGTAAGAACTCTACGAATTCGTTCCTCGAATTCACCACGAAATTTGGTACCAGCTAAAAGACTACCCATGTTGAGAGAAAACACTTCGGCGTCAGCAAGCTGCTCGGGAACATTACCCGACTCAATCCTGAGAGCTACGGCGTGGGACATCGCTGTCTTTCCTACCCCTGGCTCGCCTAAGAAAAGGGGATTATTTTTCTGCCTCCGACACAGAATCTTGAGCGTTCGCTCCAGCTCAGCATCACGTCCAATTACTGGGTCGAGCTTCCCCGCTCGTGCAAGCTCATTAAGATTTTCAGCGAACTGTTCAAGGGCCGATCTTTTCTTCCGCTCAGCGAAACCACCGCCATCTTCATCCTCGTCCGACTCTGCAACTCCTCCTTCGGTATCTCGAGAGATCTTTGATACACCGTGTGAGATGAAGTTGACGACATCCATCCGAGTTACTCCCTGCTTAGCAAGGTAGTAGACCGCGTGAGAATCCTCTTCAGTAAATACTGCGACGAGTACCTCGGCTGGCGTTATCACATCCTTCTGAGCTGATCGCATATGCATGATCGCCCGTTGCAGTACTCGCTGAACAGCGGGAGTCTGGGCTGGCTCCGGATTACCCGACCGAGGCCCCGTCTCTGGAACGATTTCTACGTGCTTCTCAAAAAAGTGCTCTAGATCTTTACGAAGCTGGGGAATCTCTGCCCCACTATTTTCAAGGATTTCCATCACCTGTTCGTCGAAGGTGAGCGCAAAGAGGAGGTGCTCGAGGCAGAAAAACGCATGCCTCCTCGACGAGGCTTCCCTAAATGCCGCTTCGAGTGTCAAGCCGAGCTCTGTACTAAACATTACTCCTCCTCCATCACACACTTAAGAGGATACCCCTCACTTCGTGCTCGTTCGTGAACCATTTCAACCTTCGCCTCTGCTATCTGTTTAGTAAACACGCCAGCTAAACCTTTACCTTGCTTGTGAACCTGCAGCATTATCTGAGTTGATTCTGCCGGTGTCTTCATGAACACGGTCTCCAAGATCTCCACTACGAAGTCCATGGTGGTATAGTCATCGTTCAATAAGAACACCTTGTACTGTTTAGGGGTCTTCGTGCGAGTTTTTTCTCTGACTTCAACGTCGGAATCACTGTCAGAACGCGTCCTACTCATATGAGTGCTCTAAACTTAACAAAACCGGGTGGGCGAAAGGCGTCCAGCCTAGGTACGATGTCTACAATACCGAGTTCGATCCCGAACGACCATGAACAAACTGTGTTTTTAACTGTTCTTTTCTCCCCACTCTAATGGTTATCAAACGTTTTCCACCTGTGTCCCGAGCCGA
>JAYVGZ010000454.1:0-6498 GCA_043771805.1 Pseudomonadota bacterium | reverse complement strand
CAGTAGTTACCCCAAGTGAGTTCCTCGATATCGGTAGCCGTAGCGCAATCGATGTGGTGCTGCATTGTTTGGTTAAGAAGAAGATGCTACGCCGACTTTGCCGAGGGCTGTATGATTGCCCAAAGCGGCACCCTGTTCTGGGCTTTCTCACCCCGCCACCAGAAGTGATCGCAGAAGCGCTGGCAGGCAGGGATCGCACTCGGCTGCAGCCTGCCGGTGCATATGCTGCGAATATCTTGGGTCTCTCTGATCAGGTGCCTGCGAAAGTAGTGTTTCTAACCGATGGGCCGTCTCGATCCGTGACGGTCGGGTCAATGGTGATTCAGCTTAAGCGAACGACAGCTAAGAACATGGCAGCAGCGGGTACGGTGAGTGGCCCTGTGATCCAGGCGCTCCGTGAGCTAGGGGCGAAGCATGTGACAGCGGTGCGGGTGAGCCACTTGAAGCGAACTCTGCCGAAGAAAGCCCGTAGACAGCTCTTAGAGGACCTGGTGATTGCCCCCGCTTGGATGCATTCAATCTTTCGAGCGATAGCAGAAGGAGCAAAATGACACTACTACACTGGAACATAAATCTTTTGACAGATCTCACACATCTTTGGCCCATCTTTCGAACCTCCTCTGTCGCTAAGTCCTCGACGTGGCTTTGGCCACGCCTGCGGGTGCGCTCTCTCGTCGCCTCGAAATCTGGGCCAAATCTGGGCGCGCTAAGTCAAAAAATTTATGTTCCAGTGTACTACGGTTTCTTAAACTCACCGCTGAGGAGCGTTGCGTGTATTTTGAGAAGGCAGCGCTTCCAAAGTGGAACAGGTTCAAATTAAAGGCAGTCGTCGAGTCAAACGACTACCAAGATGTATAATCTCGATGCCGTAATTTCAGTTCACAGGTAACTTTTCGTCCGTACAAACGAGCAATCAGGAGCAGAGACATGAAAGAAGACATAGCGTTGTACCGCGACCTGCTGGTTTCGATCAAGACTCGGGTACGTCAGGCGCAGTATAGGGCGGTGCTTTCTGCCAATACAGAGATGATCCGTTTGTATTGGCACATTGGGTGCATTATCGCTATTCGACAATCGAAGGAGGGTTGGGGTAGCGGCGTCATCCCTAAGTTGGCAGCGGACTTGAAGAATGAGCTACCAGAAGAAAAAGGATTCTCGGATACTAATTTGAAGAGAATGGTTCAATCTAGCCGCGAATATCCTGGGTTGTTTGCGGAAGGGGCTCCGATTGTGTCCCAATTGACGAGTGTGCTTTCGATGCAGCCCCGGGAGGTGTCGGGCACCGGGGCAATTGGGGCACAGGCTGTGCCCCAAATTGCGGCTACATTGCACTCGGTTGCTCAGTTAAGCTGGGGACACAATGTGCTCCTCATGCAAAAGTTGACTGACCTGTCCTCACGCCTTTGGTATGCCCGACAATCACTTGAGCAAGGTTGGAGCCGCAGCAAACTCAGAGAACACATTCAGAATCAAGCTTTTGAACGACAGGGTGGAGCCACTGATTTCAAATCTCTCATCTTAAAGCGATTGAATGTGAAGCCCGATGTTTTACTCTTGCTTGGGTTGTCGCCCGGCATCGAAATTTTACGCCAACAATTGAGGGATCTCGGGCAGCTTACCCCGATTACTTCAATTGAGGCGTTCGGATTAGCGCAGCGGAAAGAGGCCTACAACGGCGCCTGGTATATCGATGCGGCGGCGGCCTCGGCTGATTTTGAGACGCGATTTCGAGCCGTCTATGGCCGGGACCTGACGGCAGCTGCTGCGCATGCTTATGATACGGTAACAATGATAGCAGAGGGGTTCGCGCTCTTCGGTCGCACATCAACAGCCTCACCGAGCGGCGGTTGTGAAGACACGCATTCCCGCAACCAGTTCGTCGGTGTTGTCGGGGCGCTTAAGATTGATGAGCTAGGGGTGATTCATTCAAACCCCTCTGTGAAGGTCATTAAGGATGGGCGAAGTTCAGTGGACGGGGAAAGATAGTTACGATTCGGCTATTAGTCCCCTGAAAACACTAAGCATCGGTTACATGCAGAGCATCGGACTTTTTGCTTGACGGATCCGATCCGATCCGCCCATACTGAGACGATGATCATCAGAAACATATCAGATGCTAAAGCCGAGCTGTCGCACCTGGTCGAGCAGGTTCTTCAAGGAGAAACAGTCATAATCAATCGAGCTGGCAAACCCGTTGTGCGAATCATCCCGTACAGTGGAAAAACGAAAAAACGTACACTTGGTGTGCTCGCCGGAAAGATCAAGATGCTCCCTGGTTTTGACGAGTTACCCGACGATATTGCCGAATCTTTTGGAATCAAATGAGACTACTCCTTGACACGAATGCGCTCATTTTCAGCCTTGGGTCACCGAAAAAGTTATCGTCAAAAGTACGAGATGCGCTCACCAGCGAAGAATCTGTTGTGCTTGTTAGTGCAGTTTGTATTTGGGAAATGCGCATCAAGCAGGCTCTCGGAAAGCTGAAAGTGACATCGAATTTGCTCGATGCGATTCAAGAGCAGGGCTTCGATCTACTACCCATTACCCCAGCTCACGCCGACGGCATTAAGGGTCTCCCTCTGCTGCATCGGGATCCATTTGATCGCCTCTTAGTGGTGCAGGCTTTGATGGAGAAGCTTACAGTCGTTACCACCGATGAGGTATTTTCCAAGTACGGAGTAGATGTATTTGAAGGGTAGCGTCACCATAATTGCTTCTAGACTAGGCTTGCTCCTATTCATCCTCTCTACCTACCCGGCATGGAGTTACGACCTGCGTATCGGCACAACCCTGTCCCTCACCGGCGCATACGCTACGTTTGGTCGACAAGCGCTTCAAGGGATGCGGTTAGCGGTAGAAGGGGTAAACGAGAAAGGGGCCATCGGGGGCAGAAAGGTTGCTCTCATCGTGGAGGATTTCGGGACGCTCGATCTTCGAAGAGCTATTACTGCCGCTCGTAAAATGGTGGACATGGATAAAGTCGAGCTTCTAGGCTCTTGCCTTCGAGCTTGAGGTTTATGCAACTGATGCCTCTCGATTAGCGAACCGGTGCAGCGCGTCCGCTGCCCACTATGGTATGCGAAATACAATTAAATTCGTATTTTGCATAGTCGTTTGGGTTTAACCCCTTCGCCCCAGCGGAATGTACTGCTCCGACACTGCGAATTAAGTTAACCGTTCTGTCACCCGGAAAGTTCTCAGTTCGTCGCCGTTCGGCTGCCCTCGACTCTAACTCGGACCGGAAGTAGCTCACGGCCGAAGCCCGCTACATCGAGCGCGGGTCGCTATTTTAAAAAAACTCTCACGCCAACACGACATGGTTACCTACACCACAAATGACAACTCAGCACATGCCTATCCCGCGAAGCCTTTAGCGCAGTGGGAACTTTGACGCACTACAGTTCTTAGCCCTTCTGAAAATCGAACCTTGAGGGGTATGACGGCGCGGTGAATTTTTCTACCGGTGAATGAACGGCTCCGAAAATGAACTGTTACGAAACTGTTACCTGGGCGACTTCGATCCGTGAAGCCCTTTGCGAATACCGCTTGAAACAGTGCGGTAAAGCGGAGGTTGTAGATGGATCGCAAAGTAGGGGCCTGTATAGTGATCGCCTTTCTTCTTCGAGTTCTTGCGGGTCTCAATCCCCAATTGTCGCTTGACGAAGGATACTCAACCTATTTTACTCAGATACCGTTGAGTTCGATATTTCTCTTTGCAGGCCTCGATTCCAATCCACCGCTCGGTAACGCGCTTTTTCACCTCTGGGGGCTCGTAGCGAGAGATAATATTCTGCTCTGGAGGCTCCCTGGAATCCTAGCGAGTGTCCTCGCCTTGCCGATTGTTTACACAATGCTCCGGTCTGAAACTTCAGAGTCTACGGCGCTGCTGGTCATCATAGGGAAAACAGTCTCCTTGTGCGATGTGTTGTTCGCTCAGCAGATCAGAGTGTATCCCTTTGCGGAGCTGCTCCTAATTATCAGTTGGTTCGCCCTGATACGGTTTTTGAGGGGCAGCTCACCCCATTCAGGATACTTGTGGGGGATGTGTTCTGCTGCGGCCTGTCACTTTCACTATGTTTGTTTGCTGATCGTGATAGCGACTATAGGTGCAAGTATCATCCCAGTGTACAGACAGGCCGAAAAGAGGATTCATTTCATCAAAGCAGCCGCAATGTTCGTCGTCCTCTGCACTCCGTTGTCATTTCCACTCATTCAACAGCTCACAGTGTATCAAAGTTATCGATGGATACCCTCACCGCACGCAGCGGTGCTTATAGCTGCTGCCTTTCAGCTCTCGGGGTATTCATTTACCGCTCTCACCGGTTCACTAGTCCTTATTTACTCCCTCTTCTTTATAAAACGGTCTGATACTGGCCTCACGACCGCAAGAATGTACCTCCCTACAGTGCTGCCCTGCGGAACAATTACGATCTTATTTGCCGCTCTTGCATTCGTAGGTTCTATACTCGGTGGATCGTTTTTTTTACCCGCGCTACTTCTTTTATCTTCAAGTCCCATTCTTAACGCTCATCATGCTTGGCCTTGAAACTTATCCTCGATGGCTAAAGCGCATCGGTGCTGCAACACTTAAGTTTGCGCTAGTGTTAAGTACAGCAGGTCAACTCCAGTCGCTGCCAAACTGGTTGAACGGGAGGACATGCCCCGTGGGCAACAACATTGGATCACCTTTTGAGGGCTCCGGTCAGGCGAAGATCTTCGTCTACACATCACCCTGCTCTTTCCTCAGAGGCGGATTTCAGACCCGCTTTGTCGGCACTCACCGAATTCTCGCTCAAGAGGAGATTATCAACGTTTTTCGATATCCAGGCATTTCACCGGTGTACATTTCGACTGAGCAAATTGAGGATACCAAAGGGAGTGTGGTGCTTATGCCGGAGGGGACCTGCAACGGATCCGAAACTGACATCATTAAACGAAGAAATATGCGGACGGTGACGGGCCTGAACTAGCCAAAAGGAGTCAAGATGACCAGCATTTCTGTTTGGTACACCGCAACTCTCGACTTTCTGAATAAGCACCAAACCGGCTCTTCTCTCTGCACTTGGAAGAATTCAACAGAGGCGTAGCCGTGGGATGTAGGGGTGGCTAGCTCTTCATTTTTGGACGACCAGCATCACTCAACCTCATGAAGCGAATTAAGCGTCACCATCACCACCTCTCCCTCACTTCGGTAGCACAACGAAACTAAACACGAAAAGTCATCCGCAAGGTCGTCAAGTTTTCGTAACCTAAAGCTCCCCGGCGTTGCTAATCCACAGATACCGGGTAATACAGATTTCAGATTCCCCGCCACCATGTTCGCAACTTCCCGCATAGAGTCATCGATCTGCTCGTCCTCTGCTTGGTCTGTGGCGTTCATACGGCAACTAATCGTAGAAGCGAGAGAAGGGGACACGGCGATGCGAACAATTCCAGTCCATGAGCCACCTATCCACGCAACAGATCCGAACCATTCAGGCTGAAAGTCGGGGATGTTCGCAGTTCTGGTGTCAAAAGAAACGAACTCACAGGGAAGGCCCAAAGCAGTATCCCACACGCGTTCAAAAGCTCCCCTCGTTTCGGCTTGCAGCATCGCTGCGGAAATCCGAGTGAGGGCTGTAATCTCCTGCGAGTCCTCAGTCATCTTTTAGCCTTGGATCTTGTAACAACTCGTTTTCTCAAATGGCACACGAATGAATTCCTCACTGATATTCAGCGTGGTTTCGGCAGTGCCGAGGAAGAGGTAGCCACTCGGCTTTAAGGTGCGCTTTACACGGCCCAGGATCAGCAACATCAAAGTAAATAAGTACGTTACGGAGCATGATAAGGTCGCACTGCGAGAGACCTGTGAATGGCTTTAAAGGTTCATTTCAGTGAAATGAATCATGTTCCGCAGTTCTTGCTTCACGATCCAATCACTCCCCTGTTTATCGAAATACTTCGCAAGGAAACGAATCGGAAGGCCTCTGTTTACCTCGATTTGGTTGGAAACTCCGGTCTTACATCGATCCAGGATAGGGCGGGAAATATCAGTAGAGGTAAAGTTAATCTTCCAGTCCTTGAGTTCCGGAAAGTGTTCCCTTAGTAACATGCATAGCGAGTAGGACTCTTGTCCTGATGACGCAGCGCCACACCAGATCGTGATTTCTCGCTGATCACGCTGCTTGATAATCTAATCGGGAAGAATAATTTTCCGGAGAGCCTCAAAGGGTTCAAGATCTCGAAAGAAGCTGGTCTCACGAGTTGTCAGTGATTCAACAAGCTGCCTGCGTCGAACCATGTCGCCCGATTTTCGGATGTGAGCGACCAGTGCTGCAATATTCGCATAGCCGAGGCTCTTGGCGACAGGTTCAACTCGGGCTGAGACTAAGTACTCTTTGCCAGATTCAAGGGTGATCCCTGCTTCCTCTTTGACTAGCTTTGCAATGTAGTCGAAGTCCGCTGCTTCCAGTGCGTTCATGGCCTGACTCCTATACTGGGCTGCGTCTTCGCAGATTT
>JAYVGZ010000453.1:0-2285 GCA_043771805.1 Pseudomonadota bacterium | reverse complement strand
CTTGGTAGTTGAAGCAGGTCGCCAGTAGTGAGTAACTCGAACCTCTGTTCGTACGGCCAAAAGCGTGTGTCGTGGGGATTGCTCATAGGCGTTGCTCACGGTTAGAGGTAAAGAAGATGGCTAGAACCGTTCGAAGGTTTCCGAATACGCCAAATAAACGCATCAAGAATGTAGTGAGCAGCCTGCGGGATGGCGAGGATAGGGACGATAAGAGCAAGGAATCGTGGGTCTTCCAGGTGCGGTAAGCCCCATGCCCAACCGAAAGCTTCCTCGCGCTCTCGCCATACGAGTGCATCCCAAAGGCTTTCCTCAAGGAAGGCTAAGACAAGAATGAATCCAAAGAAGAGCCAGATATACGCTGGGCGAAAAAGATGGGCTAATAGTGAACGAGGGGGAGTGATAGGGGTGGGTGCCGGGTGACGCATTTTCTTTACTCCGAAGGCCCATACGAGGGCCATATACGGAACGCCATGACTCACAACGTTAGTGACGGTGAACGGTATGTCGGCGTTGAAATGAATAATTCCTACGTACCATGAGAGTGCCGTGCCCCAGATCACGAGGTTCTTAGGGAGATTGAAGGAGCCGACTGAGACAAGTCGAAAGACCTCCTTTGCGACCTGCAGCGACAAGAGGAGTAGGAACGTGTAACCAGTTGCAGTTGATACCCAGGTTGGAACAGTAAGGAAAAAATCACCCTGTACGAACCAGACGAACTCTCTCGGTGGATGTGAGTGCCAGTACACAAGCGGATAGATCGCGGCCAGGTAAACGGTGGCAGTGTCAAGTGTGCGGGAAGCACTCTCGAACCGGGCGTAGAGGGCGTAGAATCCGTACTGTTGCCGAATAAAGTGAAATGCTGCGAGATAGGCGAAGACCGACCAAAAAATGTTTGGGCTAGAAGAATAAAGAAGAACGCCGATGAGCCAGCACGCCATTGGCACAAGAATGAGATGAACCCGGTATCGCTTGCACTCGACAGGGTCTAGGTAAGTTCTAAATAGGGTTGCCCAGACGTGAGCAACATCGATTCCAACAATAAGGAGGAGCCATGCTTCTAGCGGCAGATCCCCTCGCGCGGCAGCGGCATCTGACGGACAAAGGAGAAGGAGGGCAAGGCTCGAAAAAATCGCAGGCCCCGTGATGAGGGAAAGATCAAAGGCCCTTGAGTAAATCCAGGGCTGCCGAGGGACTACTGGGGCTGTGCTATTCATCTCTCCTTAAGCCTGTTACTCATGCGGCACTAATGAACTTCATAACGGCTTCTGCCGCGACTACTCCTCGGTACTGTGCCTCCTCAAAAATCGAAATCCCCGACATATCGCTGTGTGCAAACCACATTCGCCCTAGAGGATTCTGCATCTCTCTACGCGCCGCACCCCATAGATATCCAGGGGAAGGTGTTACCATTCCGTGCCCCCATAACCATACGTCAATCTGATCAATCGAGCTGTGAATATCTTTATGCGGAACCGAGAGGTCCCGAACGATCTCATCTCTCCAGGTTTCCCAAGGGGTATTGAGAGCTCGTTTTCGGGCGTCTGTTGGCTCTTCCCCTGAGAGTGGCCGGTAGTAAGTGAGGACTGTTTCTCTCTGTAATGCGCTCGGCGTCTGGTGGGTGGCGAGAACGTATCCGAGAGAGCGGCTCTCGTAGATGACGTTGTCCCAAGCGAGGGGGGCACCCGGAGCCCCGATGAGCCCGCGGGTCACGTCGCGCAGTGAGATATTGGCAACCATCCAGGGATTGTAACGCCAGGGGCTTGTTTGGTTACTGTGCGCCGCCCTCAGTGCCGGTACGACGTGCTTAAGGGTGAATCGGGGTGCTGCGAAAATAATCGCTTCGCACGAAACAGCCACCCCTTCGTTCGTCGCAACGTCTATATATTCTACAGTGGGGGAGCCATCACCGTTCACCGTGTGTACGAGTGCATCTGTAGTGATGTGATCACGAAGTCGACTGGTGAGCTGCTTAACAATCCAGCCGTTACCCTCGGGCCAGGTCACGAGATCAGATGCTTCGGCGTTACTCGACCACCCCCGCCGGCCTGCGAAGTAGTGGATACCCGCCCATGCGGAGATCTCATGTGGCTCACAGCCGTAGTCGTCGCGGCAGCAGTACCCGATATACCACCGGAGTGGGCGAGAGGTCAGTTTTGCGTCGTCAAGAAATCGAGAGAACGGTATCGTATCAAGCCTACGAAACTCCTCATCGGTTGAGCTTAGGTCAAGCGGAATTGCAAAAGCCGATTTGCCGTCCGAGCCCACTCGGTTTTTAAAGGTGTGCA